>JBEKKG010001167.1:0-2841 GCA_050010835.1 Planctomycetota bacterium | reverse complement strand
GATCCGTTGTTCGTCGCTCCGGCCGGATTGAACTTCCAGTTGCAAGCCGCCTCGCCGGCACGGAACGCGGGCGAGGCGGTTAGTCCCTACACGGACGGCTTCGCAGGCACGGCCCCGGACATCGGCGCGCTGCCGTTCGGCCAGAAGCCTTGGACGGCCGGCGCCGACCCGGCGGCCAATCCGTTCATGCGCGCCGTTCCCGCGGCGCCGGGTCATTTGACGGCCGCGGCTGCCGGCGACTCCGTGACTCTGGCGTGGCAAGACAACTCCGCCAACGAAACCGGCTTCGTGCTGGAAGGCAGCCCCGACGCTCTCGACTTCCGGCCCGTGGCGAGCGTGCCGCCTGGAACGGCCTCCTACACCGACTCCGCGACGATTCACCGCTTCTACCGTGTTTGCGCGATGAACGGCTGGTATCAATCGCCGTACTCGAACACCGCCCGCTGCAACGCAACCAGCGCGTCTACGTCCATCGCGGCCTGGACGCTCAGCGTCGCGAGCAATCCGGCCGGCGTCAATTGGTGGAACTTCTTTGGCGACGGCCACAACTGGGTGAAGTATTCGAACCTCTGCTTTGCTCGTTCGCTCGACAAGGTCAGCGTCACCTATTCGACGGAGGCCGGCGCCAAATACGCCGGAAACCGCATCGAGTTTCGTCTCGACAGCCCCACGGGGCCGGTCATCGGGCACGTCGTTACGCGGAGTTCCGGCGGCTGGGGCAATTTTATCACCGACAGCGGAGCCGTGAGCGGAGTGAACAGCGGCGCCCACGACCTCTACATCACCTTCAGCCCGATAGACGCTCCGTGGCCGGTCGTCTTGCTCCATACGTTCGAGTTCTCCGACACCAAGGGGCTTGCGGCGCCGACCGGACTCGCCGCGGCCGCCGTGCCGGACGGCTCGGTGGATTTGAGCTGGACCGCCGCGACCGACAACCACGCGGGCTTCAAGATCGAACGGGCGACGGATGCGTTGACGTTCGTCGAGATTGCCGCGCTGGAGGCCGGCGCTCGAAGCCACCGCGACACGACGGCGCCGCCCAAGCAGAGCTGCTATTATCGCATTCGGGCATTCAACCGCGCTTTCGGCAATTCGGCCTACTCGAACGTCGCCGCCCTGGTTCGGGGGCACTAGTTCGGGGAACATGTCTGAATAGGTTCCCGGTGGGTGCATGTCAGCAAATGTACCGCGGGCGTCCCTCAGCAAATGTACCGCGGGCGTCCCGCCCGCCCGTGGCAGGCCGGCAGGGCGCGAGGACGAAGGCGGGCGGGACGCCCGCGGTACGCTCTGGGCCACGCATTTACTGACATGCACCCGTTCCCGGTGTCAATCCGATTTTCCAGTTGCTTCAGCGTCAGACATCCGTTAGGAACCCGAGCAATGAACGCTTCCTGCGCTGAAGGAGGGGCACCATGATTCCGGAAACCAGTCGCCGCAGCTTCATCAAACAGGCCGTGACCGTCACCACAGCCAGCGTGCTCGGCGCGCAGATGTGCGGCAAGCCGGCGCGGGCGGCTGAAGAGCCGCCGAAGCCGTCCGCGCCCGCTGAGACGCTGCCGCTGGGCAAGATCGGCACTCTGCAGGTCAGCCGCTTGATCCTGGGCGGCAATCAGCTTACCGGCGCCTGCCACTGCCGCGATCTGGCCTTCGCGCAACGGCTGCAGGTGCACTACAACACGGCGGAGAAGATCCTCGAAACGCTCGCCCTCGCCGAACAGCTTGGCATCAACACGCTTTCGGTGAACAAGCATGGTTGGGCGCAGAAAATCCTGGCGGACCACCGCAAGCGCGGCGGCAAGATGCAGTGGATTCTGCACGCGATGGTCGCCTGGGACGACAGCATGAAGATCTACGAGGAGGAAGTGCGTGAACTGGTCGGCGACGGGACAAATGCCTTGTATGTGTGGGGCTGCCACAGCGACGACATGCTCAACCGGGGCCGCCTGGACTTGCTCGCGAAGGCGGTCGAGATCGGAAAGAAGCAGGGCGTTCCCATGGGCGTGGGCTGCCACAACCTGGACGTCGTGGTTCAATGCGAGAAGCTGAAAGTGCCCTGCGATTTCTACATCAAGACCTTCCATCACCACAAATACCCCTCGGGGCCCAAGCCGGGGGAGGCCAGGGCCGCGACGACCGAAGTGCCGGGCTACTGGTGCAACGATCCCGAGCGGCACATCGAAGTGATGAAGACGGTCACCAAGCCCTGGATTGCCTTCAAGGTGCTGGCGGCCGGAGCGATCCGGCCCGCCAACGCCTTCCGCTACGCGTACGAAAACGGCGCCGACCACATCCTCGCCGGCATGTTTGATTTCGACCTGGCCGAAGACGTCAAGGTTGCGAAAGCAGCGCTAAACGACCTCAAGCGAGAGCGGGCGTGGTGCAGTTAGGGACGATTTGGCGGTAGTCGCGGGTGGCCGGTGACGTACAGTTTGACCCCTGATGCCGTCAGGACGTGTTGCTTTCACCGGGTTTTCCGGCAGAGGGGGTTGTGCACGACTGTCGGGCGTGGCTGCAAACCGAAAACTTGGCGCATAGTGAGGCCTTGCGGCGTCTAAGCTAACACTTACTGGCAGGCCGTGCGGCTCGCGCGATTTCGTGCTGGAGTTGGAAACGCGCATGGGGCGGGTGCTCCTGCCACTGAAGCGCGGGCCTAGGAGCCGTGTGGCCGTCTCGGGTCAAAGAGAATTTTTTACATGAGGTGGCCAGGCGTAGATCGAGTGCCCTGTCCCGAATGGCACATAGTTAAGCCGCCTCCAAGAGTTGCTTCAAGACGGCACGGGGCTTATTGAGCAGATTATACTGCTTGGGGCGGCGTTTGACTGCGCGTGGCTCAACGCGGAA
>JBEKKG010001166.1:0-2886 GCA_050010835.1 Planctomycetota bacterium | reverse complement strand
CGACCGGCATCTTCTGCACCGTGGCCCGCGGCTTGATGGACAGCAGCGGCACGCCGCCCAAGGTTTCCACGGTCAGCGACTGCAGGGGGATTTGATAAAGATTGGGCACGAAGCGGCACGGCACGCCGCGCTCGCCGGCCGCCAGCGCGATATCAATGATCGTATTCTGGTCGGCGCGGGTAATGGCGATCCAGACCTCGTGCGCGTCGTATTTTTGGATGGCTTCGTCGAGCTGGTGGACCCGCCCGGCCACGGGAATGGGCTGGTGGCCCGTGAGGCACTCGACCTCCGTGTTTTGCTTGGCTTTGTCGTCGTCCAGGAAAGCCACCGGGCGGATGTGGAACTTGGGGCTGTGCAGCAACTTGCGCGCTATCGTCCGGCCGGCCTCACCGGCGCCGCAGATGATTACCCGCCGGAAGAAATGCCCGCGCGCCTGCAGATAGCGCCGCAGTTTGTAGCCGAGCACGCGGCCGGCCATGAGCAGCACGGAGCCGAGAAACGCGCCCAACCCCAGGATCAGGCGCGACATCGGGGCCGTGGAGGTCTTCGGCAGAAAGAAGGTGCCGGTGATCACCACCGCGAACGAAAAGAACAGGCCCTGCATGACCGCGACGGCTTCGTCCATGTTCATCAGCCCGGTTTCGCGGCTTTGGTAAAGGTGTTTCACCGCGAAGCTGAGCAGCACGATCGCCGTGAACGCGGCCGCCACGAAATAATAGTGCTCGCTGTGCGGCACGTGCTCTTGCGCCTTCAGGCTTTCGAGCAACCGCGTATCCTTGTAAAGCCAGAACGCGAACGCGAACCCGCCCAGGCACGCGCAGGCGTCAATGACGACCTGCAGCAGGTTCAACAAGAGAGCTACATGGTTGATGCGCCGATACAACATCGCCGATCCACCCAACAAGCCAACAGGACAACAAACCGACAAACCAGCAGGACGAACGGCCGGAACTTGGGGTCAGTCCCCGCTGGCCGCAAACGTCAGCCCCGGCACGAAGAGCACCATACTATGCTCACGTTTAGTGCAGTATCCTCCCTATATGGATTAGCAGAATCCGGCCGGAAAACAATGTGTAAACCAGCCGGGGGGTGCGTAGCCGGCTAGTAAGCCTGTTTAGGTCCGCAAGACGTGAAGAGGTGAAGAGGTGAGGGGGTGAAGAGGTGAGAAGGAGTTTTCACCTCCTCACCTGTTCACCCCCTCACCTCTCCATGTGGGTGCATGTCAGTAAATCAGTAAATGCACGAGGCAGAGCGTACCGCGGGCGTCCCGCCCGCCTTTGCCCTCGGATTCTGCCAGCCTGCCACGAGCGGGCGGGACGCCCGCGGTACATTTACTGACATGCACCCTCTCCATGTCTTGCCTGCGTTCGCCCCTTGACACCCACTTCCTGCCGCGTCTAATCGCACTCTTGTCGGCCACGGTTCCGGGCGTGGCGCAAGCCTCCGGCTTGCGTCGCAATCCAGAGGATTGCGCTACAGTTGCGATAGAGGACAGCTTGTGGCCAGTAACGTCTCTGACGAAGCCTTTGCCCGCGCCGCCCAACAGGCGGGCATGGTCACATTCGATGAACTTGAAGCTGCCCGCGCCGCGCAGGCCGCAAGCGCGAAGCAGGGCGTCATCACGCCGCTGGCCGAGGTCCTCGTTCAACAAGGCGTCATCACTCCGGCGACACGCGACAAGATCGAGAAGAAGGCACTGGCCGAACAGGCTGGCGAGGCCAAGCAGCTCGGCCCCTACAAACTATTGAAGAAACTTGGCGAAGGCGGCATGGGCGCCGTTTATCTCGCCGAAGACACTATGGCCGGGCGCAAAGTTGCCGTCAAGGTGCTGCCGAAGAAGTATTCCGATGAGCGTGAGTTTCTCACGCGGTTCCGCCGCGAGGCCCAGTCCACCGGCAAGCTCAACCACGCCAACATCGTTGTGGCGTACAACGTCGGCGAGGACGCCGGCACGCATTACTACGCTATGGAGTATTGCGAGGGCGAGACACTGGACCGTGTGCTCAAGCGCCAGCAGTGCCTGCCGTGGGACTCTGGCCTCGAGGTTGCCGTCCAGGTTGCCCGCGGCCTCAAACACGCTCACGACCACGGCGTCATCCACCGCGACATCAAGCCGGCGAACATCTTCATCTGCGAACCGATTGGGAGCGCCGGCGTCTCGCCGGCCACGCCCGAAGCCGGCGGGACGCCGGCGCTCCCAGACGGCTTCGTCGCCAAGATCCTGGATCTCGGCCTGTCGAAGAACATCAGCGGCGAAGAGCAGTCTTTCTACACGCAGAGCGGCGCCATCGTGGGCACGCCGCACTACATCAGCCCCGAGCAAGCCAGGGGGGACAAGGGCATTGACGGCCGCACGGACGTCTACTCGCTGGGCGCGACGCTGTACCATCTGCTGACCGGCCAAACCCCATTCCAAGGTTCGACGGCGCTGGCCATCCTGAACAAGCACCTCACCGAGGAGTTGCCGAACCCGCAGGACATCGTCCCCGACATCCCCGACGGCGTTGTGCAGGTGGTCATGAAGATGATGGCCAAGGACACGAACGACCGCTACGCCAACTGCACGGAACTGCTGAGCGACCTGGAGGAGGTCGCGCAAGGCAAGCTGCCGTCATCGCAGGCGATAGACGTGGGCAAGTCCAGCGTGGCCGTGGCGCGGGTGGTTCGGAGCCGCGACCGTAAGGGAGCGCTAGCACTTGCTCACGCGCGCGGCTCGGAATCGCCACGCGACACGCGGGAGCAGGAACCCGTCGAGCGGCGCCGGACTGATCGTCGAGTTGCGGACGATGTGCCGCTGGTGGAAGAGAGATCCGCAGCCTCTTCGCGCAAGCCGCTGTTCATCGGGGCAGGCGTGGCGGCGTTGGGGTTGCTGGTGCTCATCATCGG
>JBEKKG010001165.1:0-3186 GCA_050010835.1 Planctomycetota bacterium | reverse complement strand
GGATTTTGGATTTTGGATTGGCGAAACAAGGGAACCACCCAGTTCCTGTCCTTACTCTGTGCCTCTGTGTCTCTGTGGTGAATGAAACGGATTGAGGAAAGTGGCATGGACTCCGAGGAAGCCAAGAGCAGCGACGCCAGCCCGGCCACTCCGCCGGAGCCCAACCCCGGCACCCCGGCCATTCCGGTGGAGCCCAGCCCTGGCACCCCAGCCACTCCGGCGGCGCCCGGCGCCGGCGATGCGAGCACAGGCCAGCGCCTCGAGCGGCTGGGATGGCTGTTTCTGCCATATCTCAGCCTCCTGGCGGGGGCCGGCCTCCTGGCCTATGGCCTTTATAAGTGCCGCGCTCCGAGCGTATCCTCCTTATGGTTTGCCTGCCATTTCCTGTATCTGAAGAACGGTTCGTCCATGTATGTTGATGCGCTCAAGCCGCATTCCGATTTCCCGGTCCTGGCCGCCAGTTTCGTCTTGGCGGGCCTGCTGCTGGGCTTCGGCCTGCTCATCCTCAGCAAGAGCTTCTCTCTCAAGATGCTGCTGGCCGCCGTTCTGGCCGCAGCAGGACTGGGTTTCGTCCCCGCCTTCATCGAAAAGCCTTCGCCAGGTTACGCTCTGTTGGACGCCAGGTTCGGGAAGCAATTGAGCGCCCGGCAAACTGAAGAGCTGGAGGAACGGCTTCAGGTTGGCCAATTGGCCGGCCATGCAGCCGGCAGCTCAGGTGCAGGGACGGAGAGCATCGTGGCCGGCAACGTGGGACGCCTGGTCTTCGACCTCAAAGTCTCCGGCAACACAGTGAGCTGGTGGATCGTTTTCCCTCAGGGTCTGCCGTTGGGGCATGGCCAGGTGCTGGTGGATTACTGCGCCGACTACTTCCACGACGCCACGACTCAGCCGGCGCTGGAACTGGGGTTGCCGGCTGTAATGAACAGGGTGCGCATTGCGCGCTGACGCAGCGCAGGCTTCCAGCCTGCAAACCGTCTCTTGCTTCCCGCGCCGCCACGAGGTGTCCACGGCCTGCCGACTGGAAGTCGGCGATACAGCAGGTTGGAAACCTGCGCTACGGCGGCTCGCGGGGCGCACTCAGCGACACCCGCATTCCTCCCATTGCTTCTGCACGCGTGTACATACAATGGCCTCCGGTCCATTGGAATCGCGTCATGGCAGACTCCTCAACGCCGCCCACCGCCGCCCAAGGCTCCGACGCGCCCACGCTGCGGCCTGGGAGCGCCGGCGTCCCCGCCGGCACGCCAAGCGACGAGACCGCCGCTCTCCCCGGCAGCCCTGCGGGCGGGACGCCCGCGGTACGTAGCGCAGGCGTCTCGCCTGCAGGTGCGGGCGGGACGCCCGCGCTCCCGGGAGCCGGCGGGACGCCGGCGCTCCCAGGCGCGGCGCCGGTGCGCAAGTTCGGCGATTATGAACTCCTGGGCGAACTGGCGCGCGGCGGCATGGGCGTCGTCTACAAGGCGCGGCAAGTCAGCCTCAACCGCACCGTGGCTCTGAAGATGATCCTGACCGGGCAACTGGCCAGCACGCCGGAGGTGCAGCGCTTCCAAGCGGCCTTGGATCATCCCAACATCATCCCGATCTACGAGGTGGGCGAGCAGGAAGGCCAGCAGTTCTTCTCGATGAAGCTGATCGAAGGCGGCAGCCTGTCGCAGCGCATCCCGCAGTTCGTGCACGATCCCAAGAGCGCAGCGCGGGTATTGGCGGCTGTTGCGCGCGCGGTCCACTTCGCCCACCAGCGCGGCATCCTGCACCGCGACCTGAAACCAGCGAACGTGCTGTTAGATCAAGACCTAAACCCCTATGTGATGGACTTCGGCTTGGCCAAGCGCGTCGAGGAAGACAGCGGACTGACGGAAAGCGGCGCGGTGGTCGGGACGGCGTCGTACATGTCGCCGGAGCAGGCTTCGGGGCAGGCAAAATTCCTGACCACGGCGGCGGACACGTACGGCCTGGGGGCGATTCTTTACGAAATGCTGACGGCCCATCCGCCGTTCAAAGCCGCGACTGCGCTCTCGACGCTGATGAAAGTGCGGAACGACGAGCCGGTGGCGCCGCGCAAGTTGAACCCGCGTGTGGACCGCGATCTTGAGATCATCTGCCTGAAGTGTCTGGAGAAGGACCCGGCGAAACGCTACGCCTCTGCGGAAGCGTTGGCTGAGGACTTGGAACGCTGGGCGAAGAACGAACCGATCGTGGCACGGGCTTCCAGCCCGTGGGAGCGGCTCGTGAAGTGGGTAAGGCGGCGGCCAATGGCCGCAGCACTGGTCGCTGTCAGCGTGCTCGCATTGCTGAGCCTGATTGGCGGCGGAGCGTGGTACAACGCGCGGCTGTCAGTTGAAAAGAACAAGGCGGTAGCGGAGGCCGAGCGGGCGCGCGCGGCGGAGCAGCAACAGGGATTGGAAGCCGAACGGGCGCGCCGTGCCGAAGCCGAGGCGCGAATGCAGCAGCAGGAAGCGGATAAACAGCGCAATCACGCGACCCTCCGTTTGGCCGACAGTCTGCTTTCGCAAGCCGATGCCCTCTGTCTTGCCGGGCGTCCGCGGGAAAGCCTGGACCGTTACAACGAAGCAAAGAGAACCCTTACCGCTCTCGGTGAGCCGACGTTCGCGGTCGAGACGGGCCTCTTCGAGCTAAACCACGCGCACCCACCGCCCCTCCACACATTCAGCGGCCACAGGGAGGGCGTATCGTGCGTTGCATTCTCGCCCGACGGGAAGCTGGCGCTCTCTGGAAGCATTGATAAAACGCTGAAGCTCTGGGACCTTTCCACAGGGAGCGAGTTGCGCACATTCAGCGGCCACACGGACAGAGTAAACAGCATCGCGTTCTCGCCAGACGGGAAACTCGCGCTCTCTGGAAGCTGGGACAAGACCGTGAAGCTCTGGGACGTGGCGACGGGGCGCGAACTGCGCATATTCAGCGGCCACAACCATACCGTTTATGGCGTCGCATTCTCGCCCGACGGAAAGCTGGCGCTCTCGGGAAGCCATGACAGGACGCTGAAACTCTGGGACGTGGCCTCTGGGCACGAACTGCGGACATTCAGCGGCAACAAAGGAGGCGTATCCAGCGTCGCATTCTCTCCTGACGGGAAGCTCGCGCTTTCGGGCGTAGACAAGGCGCTGAAGCTCTGGGACGTTGCCACGGGGCGCGAGTTGCGGACGTTCAGCGGCCACAAGTACG
>JBEKKG010001164.1:0-2982 GCA_050010835.1 Planctomycetota bacterium | reverse complement strand
TCAGTAAATGCGTGGCCCAGAGCGTACCGCGGGCGTCCCGCCCGCCTTCGTCCTCGCGCCCTGCCGGCCTGCCACGGGCGGGCGGGACGCCCGCGGTACATTTGCTGACATGCACCCTGGTAACCGTTCAGTCCGAGCCGCGACCGTGAGGGAGCGGACATTGCCGCTTGCTTACGCGCGCGGCTCGGAGACTGCACGGTTACCGCAGTTGAGATTCCTCAAGCCTGCACCGCCTTCTGGAGCGCCTCCGCAAACTCCAGCATGTTGAGAAAACGGCTTGCAGGTTCCTTTTCCAGGGCCTTCCCAATGGCCTCGGCGAAGGCCTGCGGCACGTCAGGGCGCAGGCTACTCAACAGCGGCGGCTTCTCGGAGCGAATGCAGTGCAGCATCCCGAGGTGTGTTGGCGCCGCGAAGGGCGCGCAGCCCCTCAAGGCATAGAACAGCGTGGCGGCCAGGGAATAAAGATCCGCCCGGCCGTCAACTCTGGCGCCTTCTTGCAGGAGTTCCGGGGCGGCGTAGGCCAGCGGCTCCAAACGGGCGTCTGCGCCCAGCAGGCTGCGGCCTTCGGTGTCCCGCTTCGTTCCCAACCCCAGGTCCAGCAGCACCGGCGGGCCGTCTGCGGGCAGCACGATATCCGCCGGCTTGACGTCGCGGTGCACTACCCCGTAGCCGTGCGCCGTATCCAAGGTTTCGCACAGCGGCACGGCCAGCTTCACCACTTCGGCCGCCGCCAGCTTCTGCCCCGCCTCCAGCAGCGCCTGCAAGCTGTGGCCCCGCGCGTATTCCATCACAACGTACGCGAATTCGTTCTCCGACCCCACAGCCAGCAGCCGAGCGGCGCCAAGTACGCGCAAGCCCGTGTTGCATTCGCGCAGGAAGCCGTCCAGTATCTGCGGCGTGCGCGCGTGGCTGCGCAGGATCAGTTTGAGCGCGGCCTCGGCCTGGGTCTGAGTGTCCTGGACGCGATACACGTACCCCAGCAAGCCCACGCCGATCATCTCTTCCAGCTTGTATGGGCCAATGCTCCGGCCCACCAGCCCCTGCGCCCGGCGGAAGTCTTGCAGTGTGGGCTCACGCGGCGCCTTCGCATCCGCGAGGCGCTCAGCGTCCTCGCGCTTGAGTTTCACCGTCACGGGGCCTTCCTCTCGCGGCGCCTCCGGCAACGCGCCCGCCGCCTCCGGCGCCCAGGCCGGCACATCCAGCCCCGAGGCCACCCACTTCAGCTCGACGGTCGTAAGCCCGGCTTCGAGTTGGGCGTCTTCATCCAGCGCGTGCGTCTTGATCCGCTCGCCATTCAGGTACGTGCCGTTGCTGCTCTTGAGGTCTTCGAGCAAAGCCATGCCTTGCGTGGACCGGACCAGGCAATGCCGCGTGCTCACCCGCAGGTCAGTCAACCGCAACTCCGCCCCGGACGCCCGCCCGATCAAGGCTTCTCTGGAGGGCTGGAGGAAAAAGATCTGTCCTTTGTCCGGACCGTTCGTGACCAGCAGGCGCAGTAACGTTTTCCGGGGATCTCGCGGTGTCGTTGCCATCTTGAATACGCACCCCCAAACCGCGGCCGACTACAAACCTTAGCTTTCTACAGAGTTTACTCTCGCCCGCGCCACGGGTCAAATGCTGTCAGTAAATGTACCGCGGGCGTCCCGCCCGCTCGTGGCAGGCTGGCAGAATCCGAGGGCAAAGGCGGGCGGGACGCCCGCGGTACGCTCTGCCTCGTGCATTTACTGACATGCACCCCAGTGGTAGGACAGCCTTTCCAGGCTGTCCGGACAGGCTGGAAAGCCTGTCCTACCGCCCCTAACCCCTGCTCTTCGACACCTCCAGCCCCTCTCCGTCAAAGATAATGTTGATGCTGGCTTGGAAGTGCCTGGGGTCGCGGACGAAGGCCAGGTACTCGCGCAGCTTGAGCGCTGAATTCACGCTGTTGTGGGCCAGCACCAGACTCCCTTGGGGCAGGCGCGCATAGCAGGCCTGCAGGATGTCCAGGTAAATCCCTTTGCCTTTCTGGCCTGAGCCATCCGCGTCCAGATACAGCAGGTTGATCTGCCGGTCCGGCGCGGCCACGAAGTGCACGGCGTCATCGCTTACGATGCGCGCCACGCCCGTGGGGTCCAGGCGGCGGACATTGCGCTCGGCCCGCGCGGCTTCTTCGGGCTTGATCTCCACGCCCACCAGTTCCCGCGCCGTGTAGCACGCTCCCGGCCCCACCGCCGCGCCCGCGTTGCTGATGAAAGTGTTGCCGCAGAAGCAGCCCGCCGCCACCATGACCGCCGGCTGCCGGATGGCGTTCAGCGCATACAGAAAGCGCTGCATCCGCGGCGTGATGGCCGTCCAGGGAATCTCGAACTGCTCCCGCACGGCCTGGCGCAACGCCAGCATCTTGGCGCGGTCATAGCGGCTGTGCGGCAGCACGCCGGCGTCCCGCGCCGCGGCCAGCGCCTCGTCCACAATCCTGATTTCCTGCTCCAGCGGCTCCAGCTCCCGGAACGGCTGGTGGTAGTCCATGCGGTACTGGTCCCAGTCGGGAGCACGGTATTCAAGAGGCATGCGCGGTCTCCAGGGGAAATCCGAAATTCGAAATCCGAAATCCGAAGAAAGCAGACAAGCGGCAAAAGGTCAAATGCCTAAAGCCTTTTTCCCAAAAAAGTTGCTATCCGGGGCGGGAAAACGTCGTATTTCGGATAGACGCGGGTTCCACTTGATGAGCGCTGAACTGAAACCGAACGACAGTTTCGCCACGACACGCTGGACTGTCGTGCTGGCAGCCGGCCGGGACTGGACGCAGGCCCAGAAGGCTTTGGAGCAGCTCTGCCAGACGTACTGGTATCCGCTTTACGTCTACGTGCGCCGCAGGGGCTGCTCGCCGCAGGATGCCGAGGACCTCACGCAAGCCTTCTTCGCGCACGTGATGGAACGTCAAACGCTGGCCAAAGCCCAGCGCGAACGCGGCAAGTTCCGCGCTTTTCTGCTGGTCTCGATGGG
>JBEKKG010001163.1:0-3943 GCA_050010835.1 Planctomycetota bacterium | reverse complement strand
TTCCACATCCCTTGAATGGTGAACCTGAGGTGGTGGCTTACTTCAGGGGACGAGCCCTCCGCAAAGTGATACAAGTCCTCGTTCAGGACGATGGCGACGCCCGGCTGCGGATGCACGCCCTTGGTAAAGAGGTCCACATGGGCGTTCAAAGCCCGGCCAATCCGGCCCGCCTCCTCGGCGCGCGCAGAGGTATCCGCACCCCAATCGAGCAAGCTGAAGCCGTATCCTTCACTCCAGAAGATCTCGGGTCGGTGATTCCAGAAGCAAATGCCCCGGACGCCGGCAGCGAGGCAAGTCATGACCCAGCGCCGGATATCCCCCGGGTCCGGCACTCTTTGACGCCTTAACCCTTCGACAATCGGCCCACCCTGCAATTCCGCTGTCCAGATCTGCCCGTTGCGGCTGCAAGAACGTAGGTGGTCCAAATTCATCAAAATGCCTTCCTGTTCGTGGTTGACGACCGCAGCTTCGGTGAGCGGCTCATCAGCGGACCGCGCGTTCGCCTCCCAAGGATCGGCAGCGCGCCATGCGGGGTAGCAGGATGACCCGATGATCTCAAGCTGCTCTGCGTACCGCCATTCCCGCGTGCTGCCGGGGACGACCTCACCCACGTGAGCAATGATAGTATGGTGCAACGGGTCGCTGCGACGAAACGCGTCCGCCTTCCATTTGAGGACGTCGGCCAGGTAGACGTCGTCCATGAAGTAGCGCCAGTCGATCGTGGCCGGAACCGTGGAGAAGAAGCGCGGGGGCTCGATTTCGTCCCAGTCACCGAAAGGGACTCGCCAGGCTTCATTCAACTCGTCCAGCGACTTGTAACGCGTCCGCAGCCAGTTGCGAAACTCTCGAATGGTGTAAGGACAGTAGCACGTACGCTGGTGCCCGGGGCGCATCGGCCAGAGCCCGATTTCCTGGAAGAGGTTCCACACCAGAATATTGTCGTACTTTCCGATCTCTCTCCCCACCGCCTCCACGAACCGAATCCCGGCCGCGCGCGCGCCGGGATGGTGCCAGCAAGGGCCCGGCTTACCATCGGCAGGCGCGTTGTACGGGGTGGGATCATTGTGAGGTTCTCCCGTCTCATAAACCATGCTGGCGTCGGGATACTTCTTCCACAGCCATTTCGGAGTCTCCTCCATTGTCAACCCAAAATAGACCACCAGGCCATTCTGCCGGGCATCCGACACCACCTGCGAAACGTTGGAGAGGTCGATCTGCCCTTCCCGTTTCTCATCGAAAGCCCAGACTTCCTGAATCTTGATCATGTTGAAGCCGAGGCGCTTTAGGATGGGAAAGTCTCTCCGAAGTTGCTCCAGCGGCAGGTGCGGCTCGCGATACACATGCGTGCCGTACGGGAAAATAGTGTTCCCGTTGCCATCGGCGGCGGGGGCGGGAAAAGCAAACAGATCCTTGCTCCCTTTCGCGCCGCCAAGAACCGCGCCCCCGTACGGTCGCCTTCCACGCTAACTCTGGTCGAGTTGAACAGAAGCCATGTGGCGTTGTTACTTGGCCCGGGCCCCTTCCCCCACCTGGCGAGGGAAGTAGATTGCAGTGGCTTCTCCGGCGCCGCCGTCTCGGCGGCAGGACAAGAGCAAGATGCCGGCAGGATGCCGGTGCGACGATTGCGACGAGAGGGACGACCCATGCCGACCTGTCGGGATAGGCGGTACAGTGCCAGCCCGCCTGATCTTATCTGCCTCCTCCCGGCAGACGAGAAGGAAAGGCCGCAACATTGAAGAGCGAATGTCGCGCTACTTTTTCAGGTCCTCCGGTGTGTCGGCCAAGAGGCCCAGCATTTCGTACACTTTAATGATGGCGTGGTCCACCATGCGCTCGCCCGCGCCCAGCTCAACCCAGGTGCTGCTGTTGGCCGCGCCGTAGCCGCCCAGGGAAGCCGCACGAATGGTCGGGAAGTAGTCGAAGGATCCGTTGCAATAGCCCAGGAAGAAAGCGTCGCGGACCGGGCAGCGGCTCCGCCATGCCATTTGCAGTTCCACAAACGGCTCGCCCGGCAGGGTCATCAGCGCAATCCGCTTGTTGATGAGCACGGTGGCGACGGGCAGGCGCAGCACTTTTTTGCTTTGCCGATCGAAGGTTTCGGCGGCCTCAGGCCCCCAGGATTTCACCACCGCTTCCCGAAACTTCTCCGGATTCCACCGCATGTGGACCTCCAGCAAATCCTCGGCAACATCCAGCGTCGCGTCGGGAACCGCCGCGGTCTGGATGCTCTTCGCCACGCGGGCGGCTTCCTGGCCTAGACGCTCACCGGTCCAATCGCGCATCTTCACAGCGTCCTGCTGCAACGGATGCACGGCATAATACGGGTCGATATCGCCACCGCCGCCTTGCAGGAACATGCCCAGCGGCTTGCCGCCAAACGCCTGCTCGACGATATTGATCATCACTCCCGGATAGTCAGCGGAATACTGCATGTTGTCCGGGCCGAATACGACCGGGTGGCAGGCGTAGTTCACCAGAATGGCCAAGGGCTTCCCCTCCGCCGTGTCCACGCGCAGGACCGAGACCGTAGGATCGACGGGCGCCGTGGGCACGCGCGTAGGATTGTTCCAAAGCATAGTGACTGTTCCGTCGGGCATCACTCGAATCCGGTTGTGGCCGATGTCCACCGTCCCGTAACCGGTCCCCAGGCGCGCCTCCATAGCGCGCTGGTGCGCGTCGGTGATGGCTTTCTCGACCTTGTCCAGTACTCCCGTTTCCCAGTCGGGAGCCTCTCTGGGGGGATACTCGTCCCGGACGGCAGGGCCTGAATGCGTGTGCGTGGCGGCAATCAACACGTAAGGAATCCCGCTGGTCTTCTTGACGTCCTCGCGCAGGCGCTCGATCCACGCGGGCGCCGGCACCCGGCCCAAATCCATGACTACTAACGCCAGCCGCTTCCCACCTGTCTCCAGAACCAGCACGCGAGCGAACAGCGGGTCCAGCACACTTGTTGCCACGCCCTCCTTGCGCTGGGCATAGCCATACATGCGCAGACCGGTGGGCGGCGTGATTTCCACTTTCGCCACGCCGGCTTTCAATCCAGCGCCCACGAGAAACAGCGGCAAGGCCAGAACCAGCAGACAGAGCATGCAAATGCCCATCAGTATTCGCGACACGATTCCTCCCTACGGCTCGGCAGATTAGGAAGCTCCTCCTCGCTTGAAGCTCACTGCGGTAGAAGCACCCGCAGCACTTTTTCAAAAGCGCCGATGATTTCGTCTTCGTCGCGCTTGGTCAAACAAGAAGGTATGGGCAGCAGAATGCTGCGTTCGAACAGAGAATCGGCATGAGGACAGGCGCCCTTGCTGTAGTTGCCTCCCAGCCCCGCGTTCTCCGCCAGGTTCCAGGGGAAGCCTCGACCGTCCACGCTGCTGCGATTCACCAGGCTGATGTTGTTGTAGTACAGGTGCAACCCCCAATCGGTCATGACAATGTCCGAGATGCCCTGGGGAAAAGTGACAATCCCTTCCGCGCGCAAGGCGCGATTGACCCGCTTCGCCGTGTCCGCGTCAGGATAAGTGGTGATGAGGAAACAACCGGTATCGCCGCTCGGGTCGAGGATCTTGCGCAACTGCACGCGGGGGAACTTCTCCAACCCCTGTCGGATGCGATACTTGCTGCGGCGCATGTTCTGGATGATGCGGGGCAACTTCTTGAGCTGCACCCTCAGAACCGCAGCGCGGAGTTCGTCCAGCCGGTAGCCCTTCCCCCACAGGCAGAGGTCCGGAACGGTGAAGATCAGGCGACCGTTTTCGTCGCGCGCGTAGCCCAGGTCGTGGCAGGCAAAGGCGCGGCGATAGAGGCGGAAATCATTGGTGGCCACGCAGCCGCCTTCGCCCGCCGTCATGTTCTTGTTCATCTGGAAGCTGAAGATTCCCAGGTCACCGAAGCTGCCGACTCTCCGGCCGCCCAAGCTCCCGCCGTTGCACTGGGCGCAGTCCTC
>JBEKKG010001162.1:0-2889 GCA_050010835.1 Planctomycetota bacterium | reverse complement strand
GCGCAGGCTTCCAGCCTGCTGTATCGCCGACTTCCAGTCGGCAGAGCGGCGATAGCTCGGTGCGGTGCGAGATGCAAAAGACGGTCTGCGGGCTGGAAGCCCGCGACACAGCAGACTGGAAGTCTGCGCTACTCCTTTTTTTCCATTTTGAATTCCACCGTTGCCGCTATACTGCCCGCGTTCAAGTTCACACAACGCGGCCTGGAGAAGGAGCGACGCGCATGGCTTTTTACCTCGGCATTGACATCGGAACCTCGGGCACACGCGCCATCATCATTGACCAGAAGGGCAAATTGCGCGGCGCGGCGACCGCGGGCCACACCTGCCAGTCGCCCAAGCCGCTGTGGAGCGAACAAGCGCCCGCGGAATGGTGGACGGCCGTCAAGCAGGCGGTGCCCGCGGCGGTGAAAGAAGCCAAGGTCAAGCCTGCGGACATCGCGGGCCTGGGCCTTTCCGGCCAGATGCACGGCCTGGTTCTGCTGGACAAGAAGAACGCAGTGCTGCGCCCGGCCATCCTCTGGAACGACCAGCGCACCGGCGCGGAGTGCGAGGAAATCACGCGCTTGGCCGGCGGGCGCGCGGCTTTGCTGAAACTCGTGAGCAACCCCGCCCTGACGGGGTTCACCGCGCCGAAGATTCTGTGGGTGCGCAACCATGAGCCGCGGGTCTTCGAGAAGGCCGCCAGGATTCTGCTCCCCAAGGACTACATTCGTTTCCTCCTCACGGGCGTCTACGCCACCGAGGTCTCCGATGCCTCCGGCATGTTGCTGCTGGACGTGAACAAGCGCGTGTGGTCCAAGGCGCTGCTCGGCAAACTCCACCTGGACGCGGCGCTGCTGCCGGAGTGCTACGAGAGCCACCTCGTCAGCGGCAAGGTGACGCCGGCGGCGTCCGAGGCGCTGGGCGGCGCGCTGCTGCCCGGCACGCCGGTCGTGGGCGGCGGCGGCGATTGCGCGGCCGGCGCGGTGGGCGCGGGGATCGTCAGGAGCGGTGTGTGCAGCGTCTCCATCGGCACCAGCGGCGTGGTGTTCGTCCACGCCGATGAGCCTAAGACCGACCCGCTGGGCCGTGCGCATACTTTTTGCCACGCGGTCAACGGTAAGTGGCACCACATGGGCGTGACGCTGTGCGCCGGCGGGTCTTTGCAATGGTTCCGCAACGCGCTCGGCGAACCCGAAGGCGCCATGGCGCGGCTCACGGGCGGCGACCCTTACGATCTCATCGTCCAGGAAGCGCAGGCCGCGCCCACGGGCTGCGAGGGCCTCTGCTTCCTGCCCTATCTGACCGGCGAACGCACGCCGCACGCCGACCCGCTGGCCAAGGGCTGCTTCATCGGCATCACGCCCCGCGTGACCAAGGGCTACCTGGCGCGCGCCGTCATCGAGGGCGTTGCGTACAGCCTGCGCGAGTGCATCAATGTGTTCCGCGAGTTGCAAGTGCCCGTGCGTGAAGTCCGCGTCATGGGCGGCGGCGCGAAGAACTTGTTCTGGAACCAGACGATCGCCGACGTCTTCACCCAGGCCACCTGCGCGCTGGAAGCTTCCGAAGGCGCCGCTTACGGGGTGGCGCTGCTGGCTGCGGTCGGCACGAAGGCCTTCAAGGACGTCGAGGAAGCTTGCGCGGTCACGGTGCGCACTTGCAATCAACTCAAGCCCGACCCCCTCCGCGCGCCGGTTTACGACAAGTATTACCCGCTGTGGCAGAACCTGTACCGCTCGCTGAAGGGCGATTTCGCGGCGCTGGCAAAGTAGGACAGCCTTTCCAGGCTGTCCGGACAGGCTGGAAAGCCCAGCAAATGTACCGCGGGCGTCCCGCCCGCCCGTGGCAGGCCGGCAGGGCGCGAGGACGAAGGCGGGCGGGACGCCCGCGGTACGCTCTGGGCCACGCATTTACTGACATGCACCCCACAATTTCCCCAAAGCGACAATAGGTTTGCGCTCCAGCCTCTTATGTGGTATACTATTTTGAGTTACGCGCATCCGCCCGCCAGGCTACGCGAAGCTCACCGGAACAGTCTCGTTCGGACGGGACATGTTTTCGGGGCAGGCAAAGCAACGGCTTTGAAATTGCGGCGGCACTGAAACTGGAAGGTGGTGGTGTGTGAGTACATTGGCTGCTTCGATAGACGGCTTGTGCGTGACCTTCACCAAGATCGTTAAGAAGCACGAGAGCGGCAAGACCAACCGCGTGCACTATAAAGTCCAGGCCGAAGTCAAGACGGCGAGCGGCAAGGAGAAACAGGAGTATTGGTTCGCCAAGTGCAAATCCTTTCTCAGGCAAAAGGACCTCGCTACAGGAAAGACCTCCGTCAGAGTCGGATGCAATCGGGCCCAGCGCGCGCGAATCAGGGAACTCGTGAAGTCCTTCGACGCCGCGGCAGCAGAAGCGTAGTAGTGTCGTGTTGAGGAAGTCATGCAACCTTAAGGGGCCACGGGAGCCTTCGCCCGTGGGCTGGCGGGCGAGGCGCCCGCCGCTCCTGGAATCCGTTTCCCCATCTCGTCAACGCGACAGTAGGCGTTAGGCCTGAAGCTTCAGGCTTGAGCCTTTTCTCCCATTCCTCCCATTGCTTCTGCACGCACGCACGTACAATGGCCACCAGTCCATTGGAATCGCGTCATGGCAGACTCCTCAACGCCGCCCACAGCCGCCCAAGGGTCCGACGCCCCCACGTTGCGGCCTGGGAGCGCCGGCGTCCCCGCCGGCACGCCGAACAACGAAACGGTCCCTCTCCCCGGCAACCCTGCGGGCGGGACGCCCGCGGTACGTAGCGCAGGCGTCTCGCCTGCAGGTGCGGGCGGGACGCCCGCGGTACGTAGCGCAGGTGTCTCGCCTGCAGGTGCGGGCGGGACGCCCGCGCTCCCGGGAGCCGGCGGGACGCCGGCGCTCCCA
>JBEKKG010001161.1:0-3994 GCA_050010835.1 Planctomycetota bacterium | reverse complement strand
CGCTCAGGTCCAGCCCGGCGCCGGCGCCGTGAGTCCGGCGGTCTGCGCCAGACCGTACAGCCGGTTCATCCACTGCACCGCGCCGCCGGCCGCGCCCTTGTTCAGATTGTCAATCGCGCACATCACCGCCACCGTGCGTCCATCGCTGACGGCGGACAGGCGCGCATAGTTGCTGCTGGCCACCTCTTTGACGCGCGGCGGCGCGTCGCTGACCCGCACGAACGGTGAGTCGGCATAGTATTCGCGCAGCGCGCCGAGGATCTGTGCACTGTCGCGCGGCGTTTGCAACGTCGCCTGCACCGTGGCGTGGATGCCGCGCGCGAACGGGCCCGAGTGCGGCACGAAGGCGACCTGGGCCTCGACGCCGGTGGCCGCGAGCGCGCAGGCCTTGATCTCGGGCGCATGGCGGTGGGCGAGCACGTTGTAGGCGTAGAGGTCGCTGTGGCGCAGCGGGTGGTGCGTGCCTTCGCCGGGCTTGCGGCCCGAGCCGGTGCTGCCGGTGACGGCCGCGACGAACAGCTCCGGCGTGGTCAGACGCCAGGCCAGCAGCGGCACGCAGGCGAGCAGGGCCGCGGTGGCGAAGCAGCCCGGATGAGCCGCATGCGGCGTCGTGATCTCGCGCAGAACCTTGTCGGGCACCGCGTTTGCCGGGTTGTTCTTGGCAAGGTTGTCGATGATGGTCTCTACCGTGGGCAAAGCATTCTTGGTGCTCGAGAGGGTGTGCAGCAGAGCGCCTAAAGCGACGACAACTCCTGAGATTGATGCAAGTGTGTGAGGCGGAAGGGAGGGAATCTTCGTCAAAGACTCGAAGAAGTTCATGAGCACGGTCACCGCCGTGAACGCAAACTCCGAGGTCATGAGGATACCCTTCCAGGGGACTCCCGCCTTACGCTTCTGCAAGCAACGCATCGTCGCGTAGACCATGGCCACCACGTTGGCCAGCACGTAGCCGCAGCCAAGCAAAATGAAGAGCGGCCACAAAGGCACAATCAAAGGCTCGTCCCGCAGGAAATGCAAGGTGGCCTGAATGCTCGCAGTAGGCGCCAGAAGTGACGCTGCCGTGCCCAGGGTCAGCAGCGCCGCCATGCCGATGTTGCGGTCCATGAAGACTGAAGCGAACGCCACGGACTTGCTCCCCGTATTGCGGCCCAGTCCCACCACGCGGAATACATCCCCGCCGATAGACGTAGGCAGGCACAGATTGAAGAACATGCCGCTGTAGTAGAGTTGCGCCACTCTTCCGAAGCCGATGGGTTTGCCCGCCAGAGCGGCAAGCCTGCTCCAGCGGTATGCCGAAAGCAGCCGTCCGGCGAGGTCCAGCGCGATGGCGCTCAGCAGGATGAGCGGGGGCAGTTCCACCATGCGCTCCAGAACCCCGCGCAGTTCAACCCCGTGCTTATGGAGCAGGAAGCCCACCAAGGCGACGCCGGCCGCCAGACGCAATAAGAACTTCCAAACCGACATTACCGCCCTTTCCCCCAGCTCTCTGGAACCGCAGAGGGGGCCAGAGTAAATCCAGCCCGCGGCAAAATCAAGTTCAGGCGCAGTGCGCTTGTACTCTATTATGGAGGACATACAATGGTCTTAGGCATGGGTGGCGCTATGGAAATCCTGGACGAACTGGTCGCGCGGATCCGCAAGGTGGTGCAGCCTGAACGCATTGTGCTCTTCGGCAGCCGCGCACGCGGCACGGCCAGTCCGGAGAGCGACTTCGATATCCTTGTCATTGCGCCATCAACCCTCCCCCGCTGGCGGAGGACCGTGCCGCTCTATCGTGTGCTGGCAGGCGTGGGCATTTCGTATGACCTCGTTTGGTGGACGTCTGAGGAAATAGAGGAGTGGCGAAACGTGCAGTCCCACTTCATCACGACCGTGTTGCGCGAAGGCAAGGTGCTCTATGAACGGCCCTCGTGACCACGCCCTCGGGCTGCTCGAAGGGTGCATGTCAGCAAATGGTCAGCAAATGTACCGCGGGCGTCCCGCCCGCCCGTGGCAGGCTGGCAGGGCGCGAGGACGAAGGCGGGCGGGACGCCCGCGGTACGCTCTGGGCCACGCATTTACTGACATGCACCCCTGCTCGAAAAGCAGCGCTACATTCACTTGCGCTTTTTTGAAAACACGATAAAGGGAGCCGCACGGGCCGGCGGAGACGTTCGCCGGCGGGACTGATTGCACCTGCATGCGCCGCAAGCCGAGTGGCCTGACGCTCTTGAGTGAGCGCCCCCGGTTGCTGCCTGCTCCAAGGCGGCCAGGCTCATGGCAGGGGGGCTGTACGGAAAGGAGGTGGTCCAGTGAGTAGTAGCAGTAGACCCTACGGTGACCGGAGGTGGCTGTCCGCGTAGCCAGGACTTTCCTTTGGTGGCAACACCGTTGTTGCCGGACCACTGTTGATTAGACAGTAAGTCACGTCCGCGTAAAGGGCCTGAAGAGCCTGGAATGGGTTCTCAGGCAGCGGCTTTCCGGGGACTGCTCCGGAGGCTGACGGGCCTCATGCGCGTGACAGCTTCAGGAATCACCGGCCGGCCTTCGCAGCGATGCGAAGGCCGGCGTTTTTATTTCGGATTGTGGATTGAGGATTGTGGATTGCGGGTTTGTCTGTTGATTATCCCCGCTGCCTCGCTACTCTTTCTCTTCCTTGTTTCGGGCATGTCCGCAGCCGCATGTGAGACGGCTGGGCGGACCGCTGCCCGGGGTGCAGTGGCCTTGGCGTTCAGTCCAGGGCGGCCACGTTTTTCAGAAGGAGCAATTCCAACATGTCTTCCGCTACAGGCATTCTCGGCCGCAAGCTCGGCATGACTCAAGTCTGGAGTCCGGCGGGCCTGCGCGTCCCGGTGACCGTCATCCAAGCCGGCCCGTGCAAGGTCTTGCAGGTCAAGACTCCCGAAACGGACGGCTACTTTGCTCTGCAGCTTGGCTTCGCCGAAGCCAAGGAGAAGAACACCTCCAATCCGCTGCTGGGCCATTTTGCAAAGGCCAATTCCACCCCCAAGCGCCTGGTGCGCGAGATTCGCCTCGCCGCCCAGCCCGAAGACAAGGTCGGCGACGAGGTGACGGTGAAGGTCCTGGAGAACGTCAGATTCGTGGACGTCACCGGCACCAGCAAGGGCAAAGGTTTTGCCGGCGTGGTGAAACGGCACGGCTTCCATGGCATGGGCGCCTCGCACGGCACCTCCAAGCGCCACCGCTCCCCAGGCGGATTGGGCCGCGCTTACTCGATCGCCAAAGGCGTGCCCAAGGGCAAGCGTATGGCCGGACACATGGGCGCTGAGCGCGTTACGATTCAGAGCCTGGAACTCTTCAAAGTGGATGCCGAGAACAACCTGCTGCTCGTCAAGGGCGCGGTCCCCGGCGCCAACGGCTCTTTCGTCATCGTCAACAAGGGCTTGCGCGAGAAGGTCGTGGCCGACGCCGCCAAGAAGGCCAAGACCAAGATCACGAAGTGAGCAGTAGTCTCTTTAGCGAGCGCTCTTGCGCTGCCTTCCCTTGCACCATGAATCCCTGTCTGTTAGAATGATTCTCCAGTGACACCTTAGAGGAGGGGAAACGAGTGCCGCGAAAAGGTTACGACAAAGCCATCAAGTCAGCTTTCCTGCAGGCCGTTACCACGGCCCGTGCCGCAGGCCAGCCCTGGGTGGAGGCATTGAAAGCCGCGCAAGAGGCCGGATACAAGGGGACCTTGGGCGGCATAGAAAAGATGTTCCGCGAGCTGAGTAAGAAGCCTGTCCGCAAGCCCGGCAGGCCAAGGGGAAAGAGCCCGGCAGTGGCCAGGAAGCACTCCCGCATCTACGACGAGGCCACAAAGGCCGCGATAGTGAGCGCCGCCCTTGAGGCACGCAAGGCGGGGAAGAAATGGCCGGAAGCCCTCCGGGAGGCCAAGGCCGCAGGCTATCGAGGCGGGGTGATAGCGCTGATTGGGCTGATCAGCCGCGCAGGGAAGCCGGCGAGGAAGCCGGGCAGGCCGCCGAAGAAAGCGCAGCCGGCCGGCGGGCTTGAG
>JBEKKG010001160.1:0-4226 GCA_050010835.1 Planctomycetota bacterium | reverse complement strand
TAGGCTCACATGTCTTGCGTTGCAGGTCGCTCAACATCCCCTTGATGGTGATAGTCGCATTCGCCGCCTGCTCTTTGCGGTAGAACAACGGCAGGTAACGAGCCAGAAAGGAACTCAGGGATACAGGGACAGGCCACCACTAAGGCCAAAGAGAAAGGGCCTTGCCGTCTCTCTGGCCCCTATGGCCTGTTTGCGGCCCCTTGGTCAAGGCAGGCCTAAGCCAATGGGATGTCCCAAATGTCCCATTCCACAGTTTCACTTGCCTGGTTTATGTCGGGTTCGATGCCTGGCGCATTTGGCGCATTCATGGCGCATTCCATCCAGGGGTGACCTCATTGCCCGATGGCGCGTTTGGCGTGTTCTTGGCGCGTTTCCCAGCCAAGACGTAAAACGAACCCCGGCCTGAGCCGACAAGGCGCAAGATGCCAGCATCCACCAGTGCGGACAGTTCGCGAAGCGCCGTGCGCGGCGAACCGCCAGCCACCTTCTGAAAAACAACGTTGGTGATGCGGCCGGTCCCCTTGAGATGAGCAATGGCCTTCAATTGCCGCCCATTCAAACCGAACCCGGCCAAGACCTCATCCGTGAGCGAATCCCGCCAGAGGGTAATGGTAAACTCGCCGCCGCGCTGAGCAAAGGCGGGCTCGGGCAGCTCGTGCGCGAGACATTCGCGGATCATCATCAGGGTGCCAGTGCCGAATTTTTCGATGTACTGGGCCAGGAAGAGCGCTTCGCAAAGGTGGTGGTTCCTGGGAATGGAGCCATGGGGATGACGCAGACTCTCCACGGTCAACGGCGCAGGCAGGACACCCGGATTCCAGACCTCAACGCGATCGGCGAAGACGGAGACCTGCACGGCTCCCGCGGAGACGTAGTCGCGATGGGCAACGGCATTGACAATCGCTTCATGGATCACGTCCGGCGGGATTTCGTAGCGCACGGGCGCCTGGCTGCTCTCGGCGCGGGTGCCTACGCTGCGGTTGAGTTTCGACAGGGCGAAGTCCACAGCCATGTCCACTTGGGCGAAGACGGTTCCTTTGAAGATACGATAGAACGGCACGGGACGCTCAATCTCCGTGCCATGAAAGTGCATGCACCGCACCTCAGAGCAGGGCAAGAAGCGCTGGGGGTCCCGCCCGAAGAGAAGCAGCGCAGCGTTGGTCGGCTGTCCCTTATGCAGCAAGTGCAAATGAGTGAGGACCTCGGCCAGGTGCGCCTTTTCGGGGAGAGGGAACTGGCGTTCAGAACGGGCGCTGCGTACAAATGCCGCCACAGCGTTGGCGTCCAGGTCAGCGAGCGTGGCCTCGGGGCAGGGCCTTTCATCGAAGGACTGGGATTGGATGATGCCGCAGGCTTCGAGGTGCTCGACCAGACTTTCATTCAGGGCCGCGGTCAGGCCCGCGATACCTTCGAACCGCCGCCGGATTAGCTGCCCGCTGGTCTTACGAAGGAGCGTCAGCATTTTGGGATGGCGTTGCGCATCGGCCTTCCCTTTGACGAAAATGAGACGGGGCTTCCCTTGAACCGTGGCACGCTCGAATTCCCGTTCCGTTGGCGAGAGCCCCTCATGGTCCTCGAAACCGTAGTCGTTGCCAAACAGGCCAAGGTATATGGCGCAGCGGTCCACTTCACCGAGATAGACCGCATCCGCCTTCCGGTCGCTGGCAGGCAGGTCCTCGAAAAGAAAAACAGTAAAGAAACGGCGCAGTAAAGGGTCGTTCTCGATGAACGCTTTCACCGCACGGCGTTCTGCCGCCAGTTCCTTCTGGACGCTGCTGACGAAGATTCTGAGGCGTGTAGCCGGCATGGTCAGGCTTTCGCGAGGGCCGTAACTGTTAACGGGCAGCATATACCCCTGCGGCCTCAGTCAAGCGAGTTTCTCTGCAAGTCAGAAGATCGGTGACAGGAGAACGGTGAAGAACGGCTACAGAGCGCTCTAAAAATCAGGTGCTCTGTCCAAAACTTCCCAAACTTCCCCCGACCGCCCCGGCCAGTAAATGCGTGGCCCAGAGCGTACCGCGGGCGTCCCGCCCGCCTTCGTCCTCGCGCCCTGCCAGCCTGCCACGAGCGGGCGGGACGCCCGCGGTACATTTGCTGACATGCACCCGCAAGAACTTGTTTTGAGAAAATCCGCTGGAATCCGCTGGAATCCGTTCTAATCCGCAAGATTGTGGATTACCATTAAGGGGAACGCCCATGAAGATTGCTGCCTACCGCCTGCCCAAGAACCGCGTGCCCACACACCCCGGTGAAATCCTGTTGGAAGAGTTCTTGAAACCGCTGGGCATAAGCCAGTTGGCTTTCGCAAAGCATCTCGGCATTCCGCTGCAACGGCTCAATGAAGTGATCTTGGGCAAGCGCGCCGTCAGTCCCGAGACTGCATGGCTTCTCGGCATGGCCTTGGGGACAGGCCCGGAAATTTGGCTGAACTTGCAAAACGCCTACGATCTCGCCACACACAAGCCGGCTCGAACGGTGAAGCCGTGGCCACGAGCGACGCAGGCTGCATCCGTTTGACCAAAGGAGTGGTGGCATGGCCAGAGTCTACAAAGCCAGGGGCTTCGCGCTCGGGATGTTGTTCCTGGCAGCCACGCCATTGGCCCCTGCGGCAGACGGCGACACAGGCGCGCGATTCCAGCCTCTCCTGGAACTGGAGGAGGTCCCCGCACTGGCCGCGCCCGTGGAAGGCCTGCCCGCGCCGGCGGCCTGGCCGGTTCTGCGATACGAACGCCGGCTGCGCATGTTGGCGGTGATCGGTCTCCAGCAGGCCGCCGCGCCGTTCCAGCGCATCGCGTGGCGCTGCCGGGCCTCGCTTGACTTGATCCTGGCCGTGGATACCGGCGGCGGGACTCCGGACGACATCACCACCCTGGCGCACACCAACGACACTTGGATCGAGGCCAAGGAGAAGCCCTCGGTCAAGGAGGTGGCGGACCACGCCGGCCTGGTGCGCCAGGAAGTCCTGGTGGCGCAAGCCTCCGGCTTGCGTCGCAATCCGGAGGATTGCGCTACGCCGGCTGCGGGGCGGTACGACGTCATCTTCTGTTCTCAGCTCCGGCCGGAACTCGCGGCCTACGCCGAAGCTGGCGGCATCTGGGTCGTCTGCGGCAACGTCACCCCCTCACCCCTACCCTCTCCCCTTGGGGGAGAGGGCAGGGCGAGGGGCGGCCCGCTCGCCGCGCTCTGGCCCGCCACGCAGAAGCCTCAGAACACCTGGCACCACGAAGGCGCGCAACGCACGGAGGCTCTCGAACTCGCGGGGTTGCCGTTGGACCGCCTGTCCGGGCACCAGTGGCATCCGCTCCACCAGCCGGCCGAGGGGGCACAGGCGCTGGCCACGGGAGAGGCCGGGGCGGCCTTCATGCGCCGCGTTGGCAAGGGCGTTATCGTCCTGGTCCCGACCGGCCCAATCTCGCGCGCCTGGGACGCGATCGGCCGTCTCCAGCGGGCCTATGACCACGACGAGATTTGGCTGCGCTACTGGGATCAACTCCTGCATGGACTGGTTGCCGGGGACAAGGCCCTGCCGGTTCTGGCAGAACTGCGGCCCGGCGAAAAGGAGGCGCTGCCCGAGAAGGAATACACTCTTCCAGGAAGGCTCCTGAACCGCACCCAGGCTCAGCAGAAACTGGCGGCCTCGGTTCACGTAATCTCGCCTCTGGGCAAGGTCGTCTATGCCGGCGCGGCGCAGGACGTGGTGCTGGAGCCCGGCGAGAGCCGCGCATGGAACGTGCAGATCCCCGTGGCCGCTGACTGGCCCGCAGGGCTCTATGCCGCGTATCTGACCGTCGCTGATCCGGCTGTGCAGAAGCAAATCCACCAGGCCCTGGAGTTCGTGCCTGTGGCCGGTTCGGTGAAGCTGGCTCTGGCCGCGGATAAGCCCGGGTACAAGTTGGGCGAGAAGGCGACTTTCACTCTCGTGGGGCGATTTGCCAAATCGCCCAACGTGGGGCAATTTGGCCAATTGCCCTACGCGGCGTGGCAGGGGGAGCTGCGCTGGGCCATCCATGATTTTCGCGGCCGGGTCCTCGCCTGCGGCGCACTGCCTGCCGAACTGGGCGCAGAGGCGAAGGAAATTCCTTTCTCGTGGACCTTCGCGGACCACGGCGTGCGGGTGGACACGGTCTGGGCCACAGCCTCGGCGGCATGCTTGTGCCCCGCATCGCTGAAGGTGACGAGCAGATCGCGGGCATTATCATTATGGCCGGCAGTACGCGGCAACTGGG
>JBEKKG010001159.1:0-2580 GCA_050010835.1 Planctomycetota bacterium | reverse complement strand
TCACGTCCAGCCCAGCGGCAACCTGTTGATGGGCATCTACCAGATTCAGAAGGTTCCCAACGGCGCGGGCGTTCTGGAAATCACGCGCGAGAAGAAGCTCGTGTGGCGGTACATAGACCTGGCCAAAAACTCCAATGGCGCCATGATGGGCGTGCAGTTGCTGGACGCCGAAGGCCAACCACTTCCAGGGGACGTGCTGCGGTAACGGGCGATCTCGGCGCGGGCGCCGCCGGGGCCGGGGGTGCATGTCAGCAAATGTACCGCGGGCGTCCCGCCCGCCCGTGGCAGGCCGGCAGGGCGCGAGGACGAAGGCGGGCGGGACGCCCGCGGTACGCTCTGGGCCACGCATTTACTGACGTGCACCCCGACCCGGCTGCCGGCCGAATGGCGCCTTGACGGCCCTGGAGCGGAACCTATCATGGATTCCGCGCTTCACGGTGTCTCCCGTTCCCGGCCCTCTGGGGAAGGACGATATGCAGCTCTTGAAGGCCCTAGCCGCGTTGCTGATCCTCGTCTCGCTTGGCACTGCGGCCGAGGCTGAGGACGCACGACAGCCTGTTCCCGACGCGGCAAAGCAGAAGGAAGCCGAGAAACTTATCAAAGAAGTATTCAAGGCCGAGTACGCGCAGACCAAGCCGGGGGACAAGGCGGTGCTGGCGCGGAAGCTGAGCCAGCAGGGCGACGAGACCAAGGACGATCCGGCGGCGAGGTACGTAGCCTGGAAGGAAGCCAGCACGCTGGCCGTCCAGGGCGGCGACATGGACACCGCGCTGGCCGTCCTGGACAAGATAGCGGCGGCATTCGCCGTGGACGTGGCGCCGATGAAGAGAACCGCGCTCACGACGCTCGCCTCCAGCACGCGAGACCCGGAACTTTCCCGCACCATTGGCGGCCTGCGGACGCTGTTGGATGCGCCCGATGATCCCGCGGCGAACCTGCTGGCCGGCAAGTACCTGTGCTTCACGAAGAACGATTGGGAGAAAGGGTTGCCCCTGCTCGTCAAAGGCGCAGATGCTGGCTTGAAGGTCCTGGCCTGGAAGGAACTGGCCCAGCCCGACGAAGGTGCGGCTCAGATGGCGCTGGCGGATAGCTGGTGGGACATGGCGGAGAAGGAGAGCGCCAAGCCGCAGAAGGCGGCGATGCGGGACCGAGCGAAGTCCTGGTACGAGAAGGCCCTGCCGTCCCTGACGGGCTTGACTAAGATCAAGGCCGAAAGGCGAATTTCTGTTGCGGACGCGGGCAGTGGCAGCGGGACTGCGTCGTCGGGAGTTAGCGCTGCCTCTCCACGAACCCTGGCGCTGGACCTTGGCGGCGGCGTGAAGATGGATATGGTGCTCGTGCCGGCGGGGGAATTCATGATGGGCGAGAAGGGCGTAGCCGAGCCAGTCCACCCCGTGAAGATCACCAAGCCCTTCTACATCGGGAAATACCACGTCACTGTCGCGCAGTTCAGGGCGTTCGCGAACGCGGCGAAGTTTCAGACCGAGGCGGAGAAGAGCAACAGGGGTTCGTCGGTCAAGGACGGGAAGTGGGAGGAGATGAAGGGCATTACGTGGCGGACGCCGGGGTTCAAACAGGATGACAATCATCCCGTCTGTGCGGTCTCATGGAACGATGCGCAGGAGTTCTGCCGCTGGGCCAGGAAAGCGACGGGCTGCCACGTGTGTTTGCCGACGGAGGCACAGTGGGAATACGCGGCGAGAGGGCCGAAGAGTCCGAAGTATCCGTGGGGCGATAAATGGGATGGGACGAGGGCGAACCATGCCGATGTAACCTGGCGCAAGAGCGACGCGGTGGTCCAGGGGTGGGGATCGAGTGACGACGTTGATGGGTTCGCGTGGACCGCGCCGGTGGGGTCGTACAGGAACGCGAGTTGGTGCGGTGCGTTTGACATGGTGGGGAACGCCTGGCAGCGGTGCGAGGACTTCTACGACGACAAGTACTACCAGGAGTCGCCGTCAGCCGACCCCCAAGGCCCGGCGGCGGGTGAAGGGCGTGCGGTGCGGGGCGGTAGCTGGAATAATGGCCCAGGCATGTGCCGCGCGGCTCTCCGTCACAGGCACGATCCTGGCAGCCGGGACGCGGGCGTCGGGTTTCGTGTGGTGATTGTGTCTGCGCCGGCCAAGGCACCATAGGCGAAAGGCGAACCGCAAGCCAGACGCTCTCTCGCTGCTGTTTCCAAAGACCAACTCTCACCGCGCGCCCGCCAGGCTGTGGCGCTCACCGTCATGGTGGTCGCCTTGGTGAGGACGCGGGCGGGCGCTGATTTCCGCGATTTTCCGGGAATAAAAGAGCCGTCTTCTTCAACTGAGGGAAGGCAATGGGCAGGGAAGCGATCCCCTGCTTTTCTCTGTGCTTCTGTGGCTCTGTGGTGCGTAGTTGAGGCGCGGGGCGCGGGTTGCACAGCGGGCTGCGGTCGGGGCACAATCGGAGCCGGTGGTGGCGGCGTCCCATTCGGATTGCCGCCGCCGGAAAACGCGGCATCGATTAGGTTCGGGGGGATAACGTCTAAGAGCGGCCGATTATCCGACTGGCTCTTTGAGGTCAGGAACGCCGGCCCGATTACCAGGATCACCACCA
>JBEKKG010001158.1:0-5507 GCA_050010835.1 Planctomycetota bacterium | reverse complement strand
ATGATGAAGCACATC
Source organism: Planctomycetota bacterium (assembly GCA_050010835.1). Lineage (GTDB taxonomy): Bacteria > Planctomycetota > SZUA-567 > H5-PLA8 > H5-PLA8 > JAPLOD01. The sequence continues at coordinate 5,492 of JBEKKG010001158.1, read as the reverse complement.
AACGAGCAATTGCCGAATCCGCAGGATATCCGGGATGAAATCCCGGATGGCGTGGTGCAGGTCATCCAGAGGATGATGGCCAAAGCGCCCGCCGACCGCTACCGGGACTGCAAGGAACTGCTGGATGATCTGGAATTGGTGATTGACGGGAAGATGCCGTCGTCGCAGGCGATAGACGTGGGGAAGTCCAGCGTGGCCGTGGCGCGCGTACCGCGGGCGTCGCGCCCGCTGGGAGCGCCGGCGTCCCGCCGGCCCGTGGTTCGGGTAGTTGCGGGCGAGACGCCCGCGGTACGTCCACCACGCGGCGCGCGGCCTGTAGGGCGGGTTGCCAACCCGCCCCACGCGCCGGGCGATTTGGCAAATCGCCCTACAACCAAGTACCTCGCCATTGGCGCGCTGGGTGTGGGTGCATTAATCCTGGTGCTGGCGCTGCTGCTGGGCGGGGGCGGTGACAAATCCGGCAACCAGGCAGCTTCCACAGCTTCTACTCCGTCCATTCCGTCCACTGCCGATAGCGACGCCGCGGCCAAGTTGAAGGCCGAAGAAGCGCGGCTGGAAAACAAACGCAAAGCGGATGAAGCCAAACTGGAAGAGGAGAAGCGCAAGCTGGCAGAAGACCGCCGGAAGCTGGACGAAGCCCGCCTGGCCGCTGAAGCAGACGCCAAGAAGAAGGCCGAAGGCGCGGCCACGAAGGCGGCTGGGAGCGCCGGCGTCCCGCCGGCCGAAGCCGGCAAGATGCCGGCGCTCCCAGAGGCCGGCGAGACGCCGGCGGTACGTACCGCGGGCGTCCCGCCCGCCGGTGCCGGCGAGACGCCGGCGCTCCCAACCGCCGCCGACGCGCGCGCCGCAAAGGCCCAGCAGATGTTTTCCGCCGTGTTGAAGGAGAACGCCCCGCTCTTGGCCCAAAACAAGCTCAGCGATGCGCTTGCACTGCTGGAGCGCAAGGCGAAAGACCCCGCGTTGGCCGATGCGGCGGAGTTGCTCAAGCAGGAGAAGAGCGACGTTGAATCCGTGGTGCAACTGCGCCTCGCGGCGATTGACGCCTTGCGGAAGCAGTTGGGTCAGCAAGTCGCCTTGAAGAAGGGCGGCACGGTGTTCAAAGGCAAGGTGGTGAACGAACCGAAGCCGGATTCTGTGACCTTCGATATGGGCGACCGGGCACAAATGACGTTCAGCGCGATGATGCTTTCGCTGGAGGACGTGGATCAATACGCGCCTGGGAGCGCCGGCGTCCCGCCGGCCGGTGCCGGCAAGATGCCGGCGCTCCCAGAAGACCTCCGCCGACGGGGACTGCTGTACCTCTACGCCGGCCAGGTCGCCAAGGCCAAGGAGTATTTCACGAAGGCTGCGGATGCAGGCGGGACGCCTGCGGTACAACCCTACCTCGACCGCATTACCGCGCTTGAAGTTGGCGAGATTGAGGCGGCGGCCCTGAAAGGCTGGGAGAAGGCCGAGAAGCTCTTTACCGCGAAAGATATGAAGGGCGCGAAGGCTGCTTATGAAACCTTCGAGCGCGACCATGGCAAGACACAAACGGCGGCCAACCGAGCCGCGACCGTCAGGGAGCGGTACGACGCCATCGAGAAGGTGATCGGCCCCGCGCCCACGCTCTCGCTTGACTTGGGCGGCGGGGTGAAGATGGAAATGCTGCTTATCAAGGCCGGAGAGTTCATGATGGGGGCGGACAACGAAGACGGCAACGAAGAAAAGCCCGCCCACAAGGTCAAGATCAGCAAGCCGTTCTACATGGGCAAGTTTCATGTCACGGTGGCCCAATTCCGGGCGTTCGCCAACGCCATCAAGTTCCAGACCGAAGCCGAAAAATGGAACTAGCGGGGGTCAATTGGCAGACGCCGGGCTTTCCGCAGGAGGACAACTATCCGGCCTGCGTGATCACGTGGAATGATGCCCAGGAGTTCTGCAAATGGGCCGCGAAGCAAACGGGCAGAAAAGTCTGCTTGCCGACAGAAGCGCAATGGGAATACGCCTGCCGGGCGGGGACGACAACGCGGTACAACACGGGGGACAAGGATTCGGACTTGGAGCAGGAGGGCTGGTTCAATAAGAACTCGGGGATGCACACCAATGCCTGTGGCCTGAAGAAGCCAAATGCCTGGGGCCTGTACGACATGCATGGCAACGTGTGGCAGTGGGTGCAGGACTACTTCAGCGACAAATACTACGTCGAGTCGCCGCCCGTTGATCCGCATGGCCCGGCCAACGGGGGAGATCGTGTGTTGCGCGGCGGCGCCTGGGATGATTTCCCAGACACTTGCCGCGCGGCCCACCGCGGCAGGCACATTCCTGGCTACCGGGACACTGACCTCGGGTTCCGGCTCGCGCTGGACTTTTAACCCTTTGCCCTTTTTGCTGTTACCCTTTGCTGTTATCCTTTACCGCGCGCAAAACGCGCGGCCGCAAAAATTTGTTTTGGGAGCTTGAGGGGGGTAGCATGGAAGAATTGAAAGTGATCTCCGATTTCTACGATTTCATCCTGTGGCTGCTCCACCACACCGAACAGTTTCGCCGACAGCATCGCTACAGTTTGGGCATCGCTATAGAGAACAGGCTGCAGGTGATCCTGGCGTTGCTGCTGCGGGCCAAGTACAGCGCGGAGAAGACCTGGCGCGTATGTCTTGAATAAACCACATTTCGCCCGCCCCGAAGGGGCTGAATAGAATAGCCGGGGGCAACGCCCCCGGTTAGGATGCATGGAGGTTTTGCAAGCCCTGAAAGGGCGCAATACAGCAAAGGAGGATTTGTGCCGCAATCCCTCTCTCTTGTCCTTGTGCACATTGTCTTCAGCACCAAGAACCGGAAACCGGTCTTGACACCGGCGATTGAGCGCGAGCTCCATCCCTATCTCGCCTCGATATTTAACGCTTGCCGGTGCCAAGCCCTTGAGGTAGGCGGGGCCGATGACCACGTTCACATTCTTTCCTCCTTGACGCGCACGATCACCATTGCGGACCTGCTTGAGACCGTTAAGAAGAGTTCCTCCAAGTGGATCAAGACCAAGGGTCCGCAGTTTCAATGGTTTCATTGGCAGGATGGTTATGGCGCCTTTTCGATCGGGCGCTCTGGCGAGGCGGCGTTGAGACGTTACATCGTATCCCAACGAGAACACCACAAACGAATAACCTTTCTCAGTAAATGCGTGGCCCAGAGCGTACCGCGGGCGTCCCGCCCGCCTTCGTCCTCGCGCCCTGCCAGCCTGCCACGAGCGGGCGGGACGCCCGCGGTACATTTGCTGACATGCACCCGATGAACGCTACGTTTGGGATTAGTCCTTGCTATTTGGCCCCTTCGGGGCGGCGCGGCTTGGAGCGAATCTTGACCGGGGGCGTTGCCCCCGGCTATTCTATTTGGCCCCTTCGGGGCGGCGGGAGCGTTAGCCCCGTGGCCGCAGGCTTGGCGTTTGTAGGTTTCCGCGTCTGGCCCACGCACAGGTTGCTGAGGAAAGAGAACGTCCGTGGCTTTCGCAGGCGTCTGCGCTGGATGAAACGGGCGTATGCGCGGGAGGAGATCGAGTGGCAAGACGTGAAGCTGCGCTTGAATAGTTGGCTGGGCCATGCGAAACAAGCCAACAGCGGACGGCTGGTGCGGCGCGTGAGCGCGGACTGGACGTTTGCGAGGGGTGGGGCTGAATAGCGCCACGTGTGTTGCGCGGCGGCGCCTGGAATAATAACCCAGACAATTGCCGCGCGGCCCACCGCAACAGGAACAATCCTGGCAACCGGAACACTAACATCGGGTTCCGGCTCGCGCTGCACTTTCAGGCGCTCCTTCATCGGAGCGTTGTGCCCAGAATCGGCTGGCTCACGGGCTGGCCGAGCGTGGTCTGAAAGTCCTGGCCCCATTCCTGAGCCGTGAGGCCTCGCGCCTTGCGGCCAAACCTGCGCTGGACGCCGGGCGGGGCTGGTAGGCCGCAAGGCCGAACGCTCCGCCCGGTGGCATTCTCCCCGGCCACTAGCCGCTCCACTCAACCCAACTGGCGGCGGCGCCGTGCGCCTGCGCCGCGTCCCGCACCCCGCACCCCGCACCCCGCTCCCCGATTTTTCCCTTTTGGCTTTTTACTTTTGACCTCGCTGGCAGTATTATCGGTGTACTAGACCGCTGTGAGGGGATGGTCTTTGTGGAGGGGGAAACATGCGAAGTTCTTGGCGCTCGGCTGCATCGCTCTGGCCTTTGGCCTTTTTGTTCTTGACCGCGCTGGCTCGGACTGCGGAGCCGGCGAGTCCGCTGTTCGACGTGCCCAAGCTGGACGACATCACGATTGACGGCAAGGCCGAGGATTGGGGGGAGCGCGGCTTCCGCGTGGACATTCTCGCCGATGCTTTCGGCAAAGTCCCGGACCCGAAGAATTATTCGGCCAAGCTGCGCCTGGGCTGGAACGAAAAAGGACTGCTGGCCCTCGTGAGCGTCACGGATGACGTTTTCCTTGAGCCGGAGGCCAAGCCGGAGGAACTGTGGAAGGGGGACTCGATCGAGTTCTTCGTGGCCAATGAGCGCGGGGGCAGCGAGTCCTATCAGGTCGTCATCGCGCCGGGCTGCGATCCGAACAGTCCCGAAATCCGCACCAACATCAGCGATTACCGCAAGAACAAGGCTGAGAAACTGGCCGTCGAGGTTGCCCGCACCAAGGGCGAACATAGCTTTGTGCTGGAGGCCTTGCTGCCTTGGAAGAACCTGGGCATCGAGCCGGCGGATGGCAAAGAGCTGGGTTTCCAGTTCTACGCCAACGACTCGGACAAGCCCGGCGAGCGGACCCAACTGTTGTGGTATCCCGTGCCTGAAGCGCACACTGACAGCAACCGCATGTACCGCATTCGCCTGTCCGCCAAGCCCTCCGCGCCAGTGCAGGTGGCTGCTTTTGGCGGCTATGATGCCGACGGCAAAGCTGTGGTCAGCGTGGCGGCAGTGCCGGAGTTGAAAGGGAAGAAGGTCAAGGTCAAAGAAGACGATAAGAAGGTGGGCGAGGAGAAACTCCAGTCTGAGGGCGGGGCCGCGACGGCAAAGATCGTTCTTAAGTCCAAAGATACGCCCTATGGCCCGTTGACGGTGCTGCTCGAGGACGAGGTGCTCACCACCATCGCGCTGCCGCAACCACCCCAAAAGAAATAGGCCCGGGTTTCTAAACACAGAGGGCACAGAGGAACGCAGAGGAAGGACATTGAACCACAGAGACACAGGAAAGAAAAATCATAAAGAGCTGTTCTCTGTGTTCCTCTGCGCCCTCTGTGTTTAGAGAGCTCTCTGCGTTGAGGGCTACTAGGGCTGGCTCCGGCTTTTGCGTGCGTGCGGTAGTCTTGGGAGATGAAGGTTGGACTGCAGTTGTAGCTTGAAGCGTGCGGCGATAGTGGGTGTGCCGGCGCTTATCGGTTTTCTGGGGATAGTGTGGCTGCTGCCTGCTTTGTGTGCGCGGCGCCCTTGGTCGTCTGCATGTGCAGAAGGCGGGTTCGCGCCGGCCGGGGCCGAGACGAACCGGCTGG
>JBEKKG010001157.1:0-2707 GCA_050010835.1 Planctomycetota bacterium | reverse complement strand
GAAACGCTTCTTGCAGCTCGCGCGCGTATCCAAGTTCCGGTCCGAAGGACCGTACCCCTCCCGAGAAGAATTGCATGAACGTTCTTGACACGAACACTTGGATCTACAGTCACGATACGCGTGATCCCGTCAAGCAGCAGAAGGCTCTGGTGCTAATTGCCACGCTACGTCCTTTGGCTCTCCCTTGGCAAGTGGGATGCGAGTTCATCGCGGCAAGCCGCAAGCTGTCGCCGTGTGGATTTACCGAGGTCAAGGCTTGGACGGCGTTGCAACAGATGCAGAACCTGGTGGACAAGGTTTTGATTCCCGATGTCGCGCTTTGGCCTTTGGCCAGGACCTTGAAGGTGCGCTACCAACTCCCGTTTTGGGATGCGCTGCTTGTGGCAGCCTGTATCCGGGAAGGTGCGACAGATCTCTATTCAGAGGATTTCCAAGATGGAATAGCCTTCGGGAATCTGCGGGTCAGGAATCCATTCAAATAATTGCCTTGGGCTTGCACGGAACGCGGCACGGATCGCGGCCACGGTTCTTTGCATTGCGGAGGAATCCAGGTGAAGAAACGACATGAAGAGGACATGTATCCAGCAGTGAAGCGGTTCTTCAGCAGGGAACTCCGCTGTAAACACATCGCTGTGGACCTGCCAGACCAGAAGAAAGTGCATTTGCCGAGAAACCTGGGCACGCGAGACCCGGATGTGCTTGGGGTAACTGAGGATGGCGAAGTGGCAGTCGCCGAGGGCAAGCTCTTGGCAGTAACCGGCCAGCCATTCGAGCAGTGTGTCCAACAAGTTGATAGCCTTCGGTCATTTGCAGACCACCTTTACGTCTTCTTCCCAGAGAGCGACTGGGGTGACTTGAGCAAGGAGGATGCCAAGGAAGACATTAAGGTTCTTAGAGACAAAAAGATCGGGTTGATCCTTGTGGACGAGAACGGAAAGTACAAGGTTCGGTTCAAACCGCCCAATAACGATACTGTGGAAGAGGCCAAGAGAGTCCAGGTAAAGGAACTCATGGGCCTGACCACAAACGACCGCATCCCTCGCTTTGAGGGTCTTGACCCGCTTGCGGCCCGAAAGGCGAATGCAATCCTGTGTGGGCTTGAAGATGCTTTGATAGAGGTCGTTCAGACCGCAGTTGGGAATGTCTTTAAGAACGCGAAGAAGAAAAGGGGAGCCTACCAGTCCTTTGATGCCCGCCAGAACGTGTTTCGGTGGTACGTGTGCCTTCCAGGCGATATCGTTGTCGAAATAGAGCCGTTCGGCACGTACTTGGACGACGGACAACCCTGCATTTGGATCTCAAAACAAGCCTCAGAAGAGTTCCTGAAGAAATACCTGGAGGATGAGGCCCTACGATTCGGCACACATGTTTTTTTCTGTGACGAGAACGAAAATGTCCCGCGGGCCGACGTCACTGCCGAACGCATCGCGCGATGCGTTGAGCAAGAAAGTTCTCACTATGTCTGCCACAAGGTTGATATCTCGGAGCGGTCGAAGAGTGGGTTGCGTAGGGAGATGGAGTCCTTGCTTCGCCAATGCAAAAAGCTGGAATAGGCAAACTGCCGGTCTGGCAGGCGGGCAGATAGCCTCGCCTTCGGTGTGGGCAGGTGGTATAGTGCAAAGGATAATGCGCCGTGGCGGTGCGCGCCAGGGGAAGCCATGCAGGCGATTCGGATAGAGACAACGGTGCAAGACATGCAGGAGATGGCGGACCCATGCCGACCATAGACTTCATCGGCCCCTACCGCTTCTTCTTTTACTCCAGCGACGGGGGCGAACCAGCGCATGTCCATGTCAGGCGTGAGCGATTCACCGCGAAGTTCTGGCTGGAGCCGGTTCTGCCTGCGAATTCCAATGGGTTTTCGGATCGTGAGTTGCTGAGGATTCAGCAGCTCGTGCAGAGGAACCAGGCGTTGTTCTTGGAGAAATGGCATGACTACTTTGACGCTTGAGCACGACACGTTGGCGAAGGAAGTTACTCTGACCAGGGATGCGCTGGTCGTCAACCTGAATGACGGACGCCGCTTGTCTGCCCCGATAGTTTGGTTCCCGAGGTTGTTGAACGGGACACGAGCTGAGAGGTCAAACTTCGAGCTTATCGGTGAGGGCGTGGGCATCCACTGGCCCGACCTCGATGAGGACATCAGTGTTGAAGGCCTCCTTGCCGGACGATCCTCAAAAGAAAGCCCGGCATCCTTGCGGAAGTGGCTGGACAGCAGGTCCAGCCGGCGTGGCGGCAAGAAGCACCGCGTGTCAAGAGAGTAAATGCGTGGCCCAGAGCGTACCGCGGGCGTCCCGCCCGCCTTCGTCCTCGCGCCCTGCCGGCCTGCCACGGGCGGGCGGGACGCCCGCGGTACATTTGCTGACATGCACCCCATAGCTGTTTCCAGTTGCTTTGTCGCTTGAACCCCGCCGCTGGAACTTTACTCTACGCAATAGCACCCAAAGCACCATGATGTGCGGGCTTAGAGAGGGGGAGTCACGCCATGAGCACCAACCATTACCTTGCTATTGACCTCGGCGCGGAGAGCGGCCGGGTGATCCTGGGGACCCTGAGCGGCGGGCGGGTGGCGATTGAGGAAATACACCGCTTTCCCAACGGGCCGATCCAGGTCTTGGGCTCGATGCGCTGGGACCTGCTGCGCCTCTTCGACGAGATCAAGGCCGGCCTGCGCAAAGTCGCCGCGCGCGGCGTGCCCATCGCCAGC
>JBEKKG010001156.1:0-2774 GCA_050010835.1 Planctomycetota bacterium | reverse complement strand
CCCACATTGAGATCGTGGATGAACAGAAGGGACCCTGGGGCCACATCAACGTAGATCAGATTGAGTTTTCCGACCAGGCCGGCGACGCCCTGGTGCTGCTGGAAGAAATGCTCCCGGCGCACTTCAGCGCTGTGCGGTCGTTGAAGCCTGCCCAGCCCGGCGACCTGAACGTCGTGGAGTTGGCCGGTCTGGAGCTGAAGCCCGAGGCGAAGCGCGCTGCCCTGCGTAACGGCTTGGGCGTTGTGAGCCGCCCCCTGGGCAAGGGACAAGTGGTCGTGGCCTCGGGCCCGCTGATTGAGCCGGGCATGGCGGAAATCTCCGCGAGCCGGCAACGGGCGTACGCGGCGCTATGCGAGTTGGCCGGCGCCAACTACACGCCGCCCGAAGGCACTCCGCCAAAGGCGCCAGGCTTTGGCACGCTGGCGCTGGCCACGCTGGCGGAGAAAGCCAGCGTGCAGCCGGTATGCGAGGACCTGCAGAGTGCCTGGGACGCCTTCGCAGCCAGTGGCCGGTTTGGCGCCGGCCCTCCCCCTACCCCCTCCCCGTCGCGGGAGGGGGTTGGGGGAGGGGCTCCACCTACCGCTCCGGGCCGCAGCGTGGCCGGCGCGGTGGCCGCCAGCGTTACCGTGCCTGCGGGGCAAACGGTGGAAGTCCCGTTCCTGCTCGCGTGGCACTATCCCAACAAATACAATGAGGCCGGCACGTGGATGGGCTGCCACTACGCCACGCTCTGGCCCGACGCCACGGCCGTGCTGCGCGAAGCGGCAGCGAATCTGCCGTCGCTGCGGGAGAAGACGGAGCGCTTCCAGAAAACGATGTACGACAGCACGCTGCCGTACTGGCTGCTGGACTGCGTGACGTCGCAGGCTGCCATTATCCGTCACATCGGCGTGGTCTTCCGCATTGCCAACGGCGACGTCTACGGCTGGGAAGGCTCCAACGGCTGCTGCCAGCCGACCTGCGCCCACGTGTGGGGCTACGAACAAAGTCTCTCGCGGCTCTTCCCCGACCTCGAACGCGACATGCGCCGGATAGATTTCAAGCACCAGCAGCGCGAGGACGGCGGCGTCAACAACCGCACGGACGTGCCCTCGCCCCCGCATCCGACGGGCGAGCAGCCGTTTTCCGACGGCCACGCCAGTTGTGTTCTGAAGGCCTACCGCGAGGCGCTCAACTCGCCTGACGACGGGTTCTTAAAGGAGTACTGGCCGCACGCCAGGCGCGGTGTGGAGTACCTGATTGCCCGCGACGCGAAGTCTCACGGCGGCCAGGCCGGCGGCTACCTCGAAGACGACCAGCACAATACCTATGACGAAGCCCTGCACGGGGTCACGACATTCATCAGTGTCTACTATCTGGCCGCGCTGCGGGCGGGCGAGGAGTGGGCACGCCGCATGGGTGATGCGGCCACAGGCGGCCACTTCCACGAGGTCTTCCTCAAGGGACAGGAAAACCTGCTGAAGCTGTGCTGGAACGGCGAGTACTTCCAGCAGAAGCTCGACGACTATCTCAAGCGGCACGGCGAGGTCGGGCCGGGCTGCATGGCGGACCAGCTCATCGGCCAGTGGTGGGCGCACCAGCTTGGTCTGGGCTACCTGTTGCCCAAGGAGCAAGTGCAGATGGCCTTGCGTTCGGTCTTCAAGTACTGTTGGATGCCCGATCTGACCGGCTGGAAACACGCGCCGCGCGCCTTTGCCGGAGCCAAAGACAAGGGGCTGATCATCTGCACCTGGCCCAAAGGCGGCCGTCCGGAACACGTCATGCTTTACTCCGACGAAGTCTGGACGGGTATCGAGTACCAAGTGGCCGCGCACATGCTCTACGAGGGCCTGCTTGAAGAGGGTCTCGCGATCGTCAAGGGCGCCCGCGACCGCTACGACGGCATTCCGCGGCGGCCCATCTCACGGAATCCGTGGAACGAAATCGAATGCGGCGGGCACTACGCGCGGGCGATGTCGTCGTGGTCGCTGCTGCTGGCGGCCTCGGGCTACGAATATGACGGTCCTGCCAAGGCGCTCAAGTTCACGCCGCGCCTCACGCCCGACAATTTCCGCGGCTTCTTCTGCGGCCCGGAAGGCTGGGGCAGCCTGCGGCAGCGCCGCGAGGGTCAAACGCAGGTCAACGAGGTCGTCGTCGCCGCCGGCCAACTGGCTGTGTCGCAACTCCGCCTGGCTCCCGCTGCCCAAGCCCAGAAGGTGGCCGTCACGCTCGCCGGCGCAGGCGTGGAAGCCCAACTCCAGCCTGCCGACGGCGGCGTGCTGGTTGCCTTGGGCGCGCCGGCCGTGATCAAGGCCGGGGACACGCTGGCCGTGACCGTCTCTTGAGGACCGCAGGCTGCAGAAAAGGGTGCTTCACCGGGTGCATGTCAGGTCAGTAAATGTACCGCGGGCGTCCCGCCCGCTCGTGGCAGGCTGGCAGAATCCGAGGGCAAAGGCGGGCGGGACGCCCGCGGTACGCTCTGCCTCGTGCATTTACTGACATGCACCCTGCTTCACCCGCGCGCATTATGTAGCCTTTCCCTGGCCGCGCGTGCAGGTATAATGCCGCCCGCATCGCAAAGGGGCGCTGTCATCATTTGCCCGGTGGGAGGAACGAGTAGATGCGCAAGGTTTTGCCATGCTGCCTCGTGCTTGGCATCTTCCCATTCTGCACGGGAGTTATTGCCGCAGAGCCGGAGATTGGACTCGTTGCGGAGAAGTGGGGCGAGGAAGCTGAAACGGCCTGTGAGGTTGCTCGCAAACTCGGTGTCGCGACAGGCTTGCCGCTGGAGAAAG
>JBEKKG010001155.1:0-2501 GCA_050010835.1 Planctomycetota bacterium | reverse complement strand
TTCGCAATGGATTTCTGCGAACATCTTACGCCTTGGCCAGGGGCGCCGAGGCCCTCGCCGTACTGGATTCTGCTCCGGACTTCGTTCCGGACGCCATTCTGTTGGACGTGGTTATGCCGGGCCTGGCGGGCCTGCCGCTCCTCACCAGATTCCGCGAACGGTTGCCGCGCGTGCCTGTGATCCTGGTGTCAGGCTACGGCGGGGACCAGACTATCCTCGGCCTGCTGGACGCCGGGGCCAGCGAACTGATCCAGAAACCCTTCACGCTCGAAGCGCTGGCCGACGCCATCAAGCGCTGTGTGAGCGGGCCAAAGGAAGGCCCGGAGCGCACGGCAACAGAATTGAAAATTGAGTAATCGTTCAGTCTCCGAGCCGCGCGCGTAAGCAAGCGGCAGTGTCCGCTCCCTAACGGTCGCGGCTCGGATTGAACGGTTACAGAACTGAGAATTACAGGGCTGCGTAGAACTGCGCCAGCGCGCGCCCGCGCACTGGCAGCGCGTGTTCTCTTTCAGCGCAGGCGCGCGCGGCCAGGGCCATTTCGGCGAGGCGTTGCGGGGTGCTGAGCAGTCCGGCGATGGCGCGCGCCCAGCCCTGCGGGTCGTCCGGCAACAGCCGCACGGCACAGGCCGGGTCCTCGGCCAGTTCGCGCAGGCCGCGCCGGTCTGTCACCAGCAGGGGCACCCCGCAGGCCAGCAGTTCCCTGCCCGGGCGGGAGGTCCCGTCGCTGCCCGGCTCGAATACCAGTCCGAGATGGAAGGTGGCGAGCAGTTCCGCGAACCGCGGCGGCGACTGCTCGGCAAACTCCAGCAACTGCACGCGTTCTTCCGCCAGGCCCCGTGCGCTGTAGGTCTCGCGGCGCAATACGTCCGCCAGCTCGCCGCGGCCGACCAGGAAGCCTTTCCAGGGCAGGGCGCCGGGCAACTGCGCGAAGACATCCAGCGCCTGGCGCTGCCCGCGGTCGCGCCCTTGCCGGTCGCGTTTCCAGCGGCCCACGTGCGCGATGCGGACGCACGTTTCCCCCCTCCCCTCGTGGGAGGGGGCGGGGGGAGGGCCTTGCCCAAGCGGCCTGAACAATGTTGTGTCCACGGCGGCGTGAAGAAAGACGCTTTGCGGCGCCCCCGCCGTGCGCAGGGTTGCAGCGTCCTCGCGCGCCACGCAGACGCAGCCATCCACGTGGGCGGCGAGCCGGGCCAGAAGCGGGCGCGGCACGGCCGCGGGATCGCGGTGCCAGGAACGCACCAGTTTCGCGGTCAGATTGCGCCCCAGGGCCGCCGTGGCCAGAATCTGATCGTCGCTGCGGTGGGTGTGGACCGCGTCAATGGCATACTCGCGGACCACGCTCCGCAGCCAGCGGACATCGCGTGGCAGATGCAGAATCTTCAAGGCCCCTTGGCCCGCCGCGAGGCCGTCCAGGAACGGCACTCCGGTTGTCCCGCAGGCCTGGGCCAGGGCCGAGTTCCCGCGGACGGCCAGCCAAGCTTTGTGCCCGGCGGCCAGCAAGGCCAGAACATCGTTCATCGCGGCCGCTGCGGCCCCTGTCGGCCCGCGGCCGGAACTGATGTGTAAAACGTTCAAACGCTGCTCCTCATGCGCCTAGACCTCTTGAGGTTGTGCCACGGATGTGGCCGGGCTGGCTGTTTAGCCCGGCCTCATCCGTGCTCCCCGCGGCTGGCACGGATGAGGCCGCGCCGAAGTAGCTTCTTCCTGCAAGTGATGGCGCAAACGGCGCGGCCACATCCGTGGCACAACCCTGATGGTCCAAGCCTTCAACCCCCCCTGCTGTTCTCTGCGCTCTCTGCGTCTCCGCGGTGAATAATGCGGGTCAGTAGTCCCTAAGCACCGCGGACAACTCGATGGCGTCCGGGCGTGTTCCCACGAGCCTGCGGATGTACTCTAGCACCTCGACCACCGTTCGCCTGCTTTCGAGCCCCTCCTGCAAGTGCAGCAGCAAATCCGCATGGCGCTGCGTGAACGGCGCACCCGCGGCTGGTCCCGGGCCGCGCAACAGTGCGGCCGCGATGGCATCCAGAAGCTTATCCAGCCCCGCCCCGGTCTTCGCGGAAACGATCAGGGGTTCGCTCCCTGCCAGGAAGCCCAATCCCGCGGCGCTCTCGTCCAGGCCCAGGTCCTGCTTGTTCAGCACCAGCAGCGCGGGACCGCTGGCCTTGGCGCGCGCGAGCAACTCCACCTCAGTTTCTCCGGGCGGGTGCGAGCCGTCCAGCACCAGGAGCCGCAGGTGCGCATTCCGCATGGCCCCGGCGGCCCGCTCTTGCCCCTCGCGCTCCACGCCGTCCAGCGCGTGGCGCAGGCCGGCGGTATCGGCCAGGAGCACATTCAGTCCGCGCAGCTCAATGGGCGTTTCCAGACAATCCACCGTGGTGCCGGGGACAGGGCTGACCAGATGCCGTTCCGCCAGCGCCAGCCGGTTGCCCAGTGTTGATTTCCCCGCATTGACGGGGCCCAGCAAGGCGACACGGTGCTGAGCCAGCAAGCGTTGTGCG
>JBEKKG010001154.1:0-2502 GCA_050010835.1 Planctomycetota bacterium | reverse complement strand
CGCAGACCGGGACTGCCTTCGCAGGAATGCGATTCGCTTTGCGGATAGTGGCATTAGGTTCGAGAAAACAAAGGCCGTCTTCGAACTGGACATCGAAGGCGTCCTCCCAACCCAAATACCGGGCGTTTCGCACACGGGAGAAGGTTGCTTTGCCGAAAGGCTTCTTCAATTGAACCGCGTTCTTCATAAACGTCCTTCCTGCTGCAAATCCTGGATGAGCCTAATCAACTTGGGATCCGGCATCCAGCCCTCAAGGCCCACCATGCGGCCCAGGTCCAACCGTCCGATAAACTTGCGCTTGCTGTCATACACATGAATGTGCCGGGGCGTGTGGTCCCCGATAAACCATTCGAGAATATACCCGCCGCGACGGATTTTGCCCATAGATTCAATGCCAGGTCCCGGTGCTATTCAGACGCAGCCATCTTACTCCGGCGGCCGCGGTTAAAGCAAGGAAGGGAAACAGCCGTAAAACGAAAGGCAGAATGAATGGGTGCATGTTGCGTGAACCACCCCGGAATAGGAACCTAGCCTTCAGGCTGCGCTCCTATACCATCGGGGCTCCGCCTCGCGTGGTGGCATTTGCAGGCGGCCCGCATGTACCGCCTGTCAAAATCCGCTTTGACCGGCGGCCCGGCTAAACTTACGCTTCCCGCGTGGAAAAGGGAAATGCCAGCGCAGCCAGCTTGTCCGGGGCGCGGCTCCTGGTGAGCCAGCCGCTGCCGCGGTCGTGGGCGAGCTACCTGGGGCGAGGACTGTTCCGCTTCCTGCTCACGATGCAGGGGCTGGGCGCATTCGCCCTGATTACGCTGGGCGTGATGATAACCCGGTTCGGCGCAGCGCGGCGGGTGATCCGGCCGCGGGTGTTCCAGGAAGCAGCGCGCGCGGGTCTCCGTCTGCTGCCGATGTTCCTCTTCATTTCGGCGGCGTTGGGGCTGGTCGTCATCGGCCAGACCGTCTCGTGGCTCACGCGCGTGGGCGCCATCAACTTCCTGGGGACGGTCATGGTCATCGTGGTGGTTCGTGAGCTGGGCCCGCTGGTCACGGCGCTGCTGTTGTTGGCGCGCGTTGGCACGGCCAACGTCATCGAGCTGGGCACCGCGCGGGCGATGGGCGAAGTCGAGGCGCTCGAGGCCCTGGGCATTGACCCGGTGCATTATCTCGTGGTGCCGCGGGTGATCGGCACGGCGCTGGGCGTGTTTGCGCTGACAGTGTACTTGATCCTCGGCGCGCTGCTCAGCGGTTATGTATGGGCGTTTCTCCAGGACGTGCCGCTGCGGCTCGGCGATTATTTCCGCCAACTGGTCAGCGCCCTGAGCTGGTTGGATTTCGCTCTGCTGGCGGTGAAGACCCTCGCGTTCGGTTTCATCATCGCCCTGGTGACGTGCTATCACGGCCTAGCCCAGCCGCTGCGCCTTGAGGAAGTGTCCCGCGCGACCGTCGCCGCCGTCGCTCAGAGCGTTGTCGCGTGCGTGATACTCGACGCCTTGTTCATCGTCATCTATCTCACGACGTGAAGGACCAACGGCCAACCCGAACCGGCGTGCCGGCGATCGAGATGACCGGTGTGGCCGTCAGCGCCATGCGCGACTTGGACACCTTGGTGGCCGAGGACATTAACTGGACGGTCTGCGCCGGCGATTACTGGGTCGTGGCAGGGTTGCATGGCTCGGGGAAAAGCGATTTCCTCATGCTGACCGGCGGCCTGATAGGGCCCCGGCGGGGCCAATACCGGTTCTTTGGAGAAGAGATGCCCATCTTTGAAGAGGCGCGCTTAAAAGAGAGGCTGCGCCTGGGCCTGGTATTCGACGGCGGCCAATTGTTCCACGACCTCACCGTTGCGGAAAACGTCGCGCTCCCGCTGCGCTATCATCACAACCTGAGCCGGGCGGAGGGCACCGTGGCGGTGGGCGAGCTGTTGGAGTGCACCGAGCTCACGCCGTGGGCGCAGAGCACGCCGGGCATACTGGGGCGCAGTTGGCAGAAGCGCGCGGGCCTGGCGCGCGCGCTGGCGCTCCAGCCGGAAGTCCTGCTGGTGGATGATCCCCTGGCGGGCCTGGATCCGCGCCATGTGCATTGGTGGCTGGGCTTCCTGGATCAATTGTCGAAAGGCCACCCCCTGATGCACGGCCGGCCGCTGACACTGGTGGTGACGACCGGCGATTTCCATACGTGGAAAGGCCACGCCCGGCAATTTGCAGTGCTGAGTAACCACGGTTTCGTGGTGCTCGGCACCTGGGGACAACTGGAGACCGCGAGTGACGAACTAGTGCGGGGAACTGAAACGTGATGCGTGATGCGTGATGCGTGGCGAACTTGCAGCCGGGGGCGGGGAGCTGGTGCGGGAGTTGTTGACGGAAGGGACACAGACCGAGTAATGGAAAGCTGGAAATGGCCCTCCAAGATCTAACGCCGCAGTTGCGCACGCGCCTCAGCCGCATGGAACGGGCGGTGGGCTGGTTTGTGGCATTGGCGATGGGGCTGTTGGCGTTTGGGTTTGTC
>JBEKKG010001153.1:0-2503 GCA_050010835.1 Planctomycetota bacterium | reverse complement strand
CTGGCGGCGGCAATGATCGAGGCCCGCCAGGCCTGCCTGGCCAACTATCCCTCAGTGTCCTTCGGCCTCCAGTACACGCCTGCCGTGGGCGCGGCCCTCCCAAAACCCAAGGTCTTCAGCGGCGACATACTGGAACAGGCCCTCGCGCGCGGCATCCTCGGTTTGCTCCAGCCGCTCCTGGACTTCAAGTACAACGCGGCCATGAGCGCCGCCGCGGAATGGCGGGTGCGCATTGCCCGGGACGTGCTGCAAGATGAGATCAACGAACGCCTGGCGGAAGCCGCCGGCCTGTACTTCGAGGCCCGTTACTTGCAGAAACTTGCGGCCTTCGAGACGCAGGGCCTCGCCGCCTGCGCCGAGCGGCTGGCGCATCTCAACAAGCTGCGCGACCAAAGCGAGGCCTGCCGCTTGCAAATCCTGGCGGCCACAAAAGTCCAGGCCGGCCTGCAAGCCGAACAGCGTTTTCATGCGGAGCGGCTGGCCTTCGTGCTGGCCCGGCTCAAGGAGGTGAGCGGCCTTCCCGAACGCCTCGAACTGAAGCTCTCCAGCGAGGAGTTCGTTCTGGAACACCTGCCGGACGAAGAGTTCGCGCAATTGCGTGAAATCGCGCTGCTCAACAACCCGCGCCTGCACGCCGCCAGGGCCGCGCTCTCGCGCGCCTTCTTCGTTGAGCAAGGCGGGCCGGCGCAGCGCGCCACGGCGTATCTGTGGCCGCAGTATGGGCAGACCCGCCGGAATTTCGGTACAGCCGTGGATGACTACGTCACCGTCGTGCTCAGCGGCCAGTGGCCGACTATGGGCTTCAAGGCCGAGGAACTGCACCACGCATATTGGCGTGAAATGGCCAATTCACTCCGGCTGGATGAGGAGGCCCAGGCGCGGCACATTGCCGTGCAGTTGCAGGAAGCGCTGCTCGATTTCCGCGCCGCACAGGCTGACTGCCAGGCCAAAGCAGCCGACCTGGAATATGCCGCCGAGCAACTGCGCGTCAGCCGTCTGCATCATCAGGTCGAAACTCCCCCCAGCTTCGCCATGTTCAACACGCCGGACCCGCTGGCCGTTTACGGCGCGCGCCTGGAGTACCTGCTGGCTTGCGCGCGGGCGCAGAAAGTGCGCATGGAACTGGGCCAACGCTACGCGAAGCTATGGCGCGAATTGGGACTGGCCGAGCAGATGCCTGAGCGCTCGCGGCGCTGGTCGGCGCCTGAACAGAAGCGCCACGCCTGCTCCCTCTGGGTCTGGAACACGGAAGAACTGGTCCAGAAGGACAGCCCGCTCAAGCAGTTCGACGAATTGACAGCGCGTGTGCCCGTCTGGCGGATCTACCTTTATCTGGGCGCGGAAGGCGGCTTCCTGCAGGACCCCACGCTGCATTCCCGGATCCGCATGCTGTTGAACCATTGCGCGGCGCAGGGCCTGGAGGTCTGGGGACTGCTCGGCGAGCCGGAGTGGCTGGAAAAAGGCGACAGTGCCGCTTTGGACCGCGCCTTGGCGCACATTCTTGAATTCAACGGCGCGACCGCGGAACTGGAACCGCGATTGGCCGGCGTGAAGCTCGACCTCGAGCCGCACTCCGGGCCGGGCTGGGGCACCGACCCCGCGCGGCGTGCCAGCCTCAGCGGCAACTACTTGCAACTCCTGAAGCAGGCCCACAAGGTGCTCGCGGGCAAGCTGCCGCTCTGGGCGGATGTGCCGGTCAAACTCTTCGCGCCGGACGAGCACCAGTTGCGCGAGGACGTTTGCAGCACAGTGGATGGACTCACCCTGATGTGCTATTTCAACGCGGAAGCGCCGCTGCTGCGCTGGGCGTCCGAGGCCCTGAAGGGGACCAACCTGCCGCTGGAAGTCGGATTGGAGCTTTCCGAAAGCGCCAAGGCGGAAGAATCGCTGGCGCGCATGCCGCGCGCCGGCTTCGAGCAGTTGCGTGCGCGGTTGCTCTCCGAACTGTTCTGTTTCTCGAACTTCAACGGTCTGGCCCTGCACGATCTGCCGGCCTCGATACGGTTCTTCAGTCAAAAGGAGTAGCCTGGGCATGAAAATTGAGTTCCAAGATCCCGCGCAACCACCTGCAACCGTCGTCCCGGCCCAGATGGAGATGCGCCGCAAACCGCCGCAAAAGCGTCCGGTCTTTCTTGTCACCTCAGTGGTCGCCGTGTTGTGCGCCGGCGCATACTTTTTTTACTGGTGGAATACCCGCAGTACGATTTATACCTACGGCCTGGTGGCCAGCCGCACCTTCACTGTGCATGCGCCGTTTCGGGCGCGGATTTTGCATTGGCATCCTCGTGAAGGGACGATTGTAAAGAAAGGCGACGTCCTGTGCGAGTTCGCCTCTGATGACGCCATCCGCGAGCTGCAGGAGGCCGAAGCCAACGTAGTGCGTTTGAAGAGCCACCACGAGGCCCTGACCCTGGGCCCGCCGCCGGAGCGTCTGCGCGAGGTCGAGACGGTCCAGGAGCTGGATCGCCTGGAGGAAAAACTGCGCGACGTGGGGGAACAAGAG
>JBEKKG010001152.1:0-2505 GCA_050010835.1 Planctomycetota bacterium | reverse complement strand
GCAAAAAAATCGCGCTGCGGACCAGCCTGCCGGCGCACACGCAGAAGGCCTGGAAGGTGCTCTCGGGCCGCGCGCCCGCGCCATACACGGAAGGGGTCAAAGTCACTGAGCAGGATGGCAGTATCGAGATAACCAACGGCCTGATCGGCCTGCGTGTGCCCGCGGCGGCTCAGGCGCTCCAAGACGGCGGCAAGACGGTCCTGGCGCCAATCCAAGGGCTGCGGCTCCGGGACGGCACGTGGACCGCAAAAGGCCCCAACGCGCTGCGTATCCCAGGCAAGGTAACGAAGGTTGAGGTCCGCTTCCTCGAACGCGGCCAGTTGAAGGCGCTGGTGGAAGTGGCCTACGACGTGGACCGTCCGGAACTGCGCTACGGACAGACTGTGATCGCCGCGGCAGGTCCGGGCCGCTACTGCTCGCGCCTGGAAGTCCAGGCCGGCCAGCCGGCCATCGTCATCGAAGAGGACACCGACACGCAGTTCAACTACGCCGTCGAGTTGCGCGAAGTCAAGGCGACGCAGGCGCGCTATCGCGGGCACCATTCCAGCAAGAAAGAGCATGGCTACGAAAGCGACGGCGCCGCGTACCGGCCCTGGCACGCGCGCAAGGAGTGCGACGCGTTCTTCGACCTCCCCTTTGACCGCGACTACAATTCCAGTTACGTCACGGACCTGGGCCAGTGGCCGGGCATCCGCTGGCTGGCGGTGTGGGACCCGTGGGTCTTCGACAGCGGCTGGTACTGGCAGGTCTACGATAAGGAAGGCGCGCCCGAATCGAACCTGTTCGGCCTCTTCGCCGGGAGGGCCTCGCGCGCCGTCGGGGCCGGGTTCAGCGGCGTCGGCTTGCACACGAAGTCAGCCAAGAGCGGCGGGCCGTATGTCGGGCTGACGATTCAGACCAACCATCGCGGCGCGGACGCGCGCCTGTTCCCGAAGATGCGCTTCCAATGGGGCTTCTTCGCCGGGACCAAAGGTAATGACCTCCAGCCGCCCGACCAGGTCCAGCCCATCGCCCGCCAGATGAACCTGCGCGCCGGGATAAACCTCAACAAGCTCCAGCGCCTGACGCTCGACTTCCCCGACCCGCCCAAAGGCTACGGCTCGCTCTACATGGACAGCGCCGCGGTGAAGCGCATGATCGAGAAGCTCCGGCAGGACACGCAGGGCAAGCACGGCAAGGGCTACTACGGCTACCTCTACGCCGCCGAGCCGTCCGCGCGGGAGCTGGTGGACATGTGGGCGGACCCGAAAGGCGAGAAGCTCAAGGATGCCGTCAAGCAGCTCGCGGAAACGGCGCGGAACCTGCTCCAGGGATTCGTCCACGAAGACGGCATCTACACCATGCGCTGCCACTACTGGCACGGCGGGCTGGAGATGAGCCGCAAGCTGCTCTGGATTGACCAGGTGCTCGCCTCGGACAAAGCCGCGCCCGAGGAGAAGGCGCTGGCCAAGGCGGCCGCGGTGCTCTTCGCCGCCATCCTGTGGGACGACGACTTCGTGCCGCTCAGCGTCCCGGCAGGCGTCAACCTGGGCAATGAGAACATGCCCATTCAGCAGACCAACTACAGGGAGATGTACGCTCTCTACCTGGCTCAGCACCCGCTAATGAAGGAACACGCCGCGGGCGTCTGGGAAAATGCGCAGCGGATGTTGCACGGCACCGTGAACGAATTCGGCGCGCACATGGGCTCCGTCCATTACGTGGGCGCCTCCAATGGGCCGCTGCTCAGCACTTTTCAGCAGCTCAAGATGGCCGGCGTCAGCGACCCGTTCAAGAGCGACGAGCGCCTCGCCCGCTTTGCCGAGTTCTACATGAACTTCCTGACGCCGCCGGAACCGCGCTTCGGCAACGTGAGGAAGCTCATCGCCGTCGGCGACGGCTCCACTGAAGGGACCGAAGCCTACGGACAAATGGCCACGGGCTTTGCGGACGCGGACCCGAACTTGAGCGCCCGCCTGATGGGCGCCTGGACGGAGAACGGCAAAGTCCACACGGGCTTCCACGGCTCGACCCTGCTCAAGATCAATGAGGACCTGCCCACGAAGACGCCGGCCCTGGGCTCTGCGAACTTCCCCGGTTGGTGCTCGGTGCTCCGCTACGGCTGGGGCACGCCGAACGAAACGGCGGTCTGGTTCGTCAACGGGGACTGGTATCGCGATCACCGCCATGCCGACCACGGCTCGCTGGTGATCTACGCTCTCGGCGCGCCGCTGGCCGTGGATTGGGGGCCGATCTACTACCCGCAGGTGCCCGGGAATTTCATGCACAGCGGCGTGCTGCCGGAGTCCAAAATCGGCCAGCCGTGGGACAAGGATTCTCCGCCGCTCAACGCCGGCGGGGGCTGGGGCAACTCCAAGGTTGAGTTCTTCGGCACGGCGGCTGGCGGCGCGAGAGCGGCCGCGAGCTTTCAGATGGGCAAGCTGCAATGGACGCGCGCCGTCACGCTGGTCTATGCGCAGGAGAGCCGGCCCGCCATTCTGGTCGAGGACGCCTTCGCCGGCGAAG
>JBEKKG010001151.1:0-2505 GCA_050010835.1 Planctomycetota bacterium | reverse complement strand
ACATTCTCCCCAAGCTGCTCATCTTGCCCGGACAGGACCTGGCCAAGGCCCTTGGCAAGGACCTCCCGCCGGACGCGCAGCCTGCCGCCGAGTACACTGGCGCGCCACGCCTGATCGTGCCCACGGTGCGCGGCAGCCTGGCCGCGGGTGAGGCGCTGCAACTGAAAGCCATCGTCCTGAGCGCCCAGGCGCCGCGCGAGGCGAACCTGTACTGGCGGCCACTGGGGCAAGGAGACTTCGCGGCCATCCCCTTGACTCACGTCAACCGCGGCGTGTACCAGGTGAAGCTGCCGGCGCCGGGAGCGGCTGTGGCCGCGCTGGAGTACTACGTCAAGGCCGTCATGGAGGGCGGAGCGGAACTGGTCTTCCCCGCTTCCGCGCCTGGCATGAACCAGACCGTGGTCGTCAGCAGATAGATCGGCCACGGAGCACACAGATAGCGGCAAGTGCCTTACGGATAAGATGTTATGAGAGACATACCAGTACGGAAGGCGGTCAGTTTTGCAACGTTTTGTATAGTGATTGCACACTTTCCGCACAGCGTTTGCAGACCTCTTGCGTAGGGTCTGAGGAGCTTTACGAAGGGAGTGGCTTCAACTGCCGCATCCTTGGAACGCACGGCTTGTAAGGGCTAAGGCTGCGTTTCTGTCCCTCAATCTTGTCCCGACTGCTTTTTGGGTTTCTCGTTCTTATAAACCCTTAGACATTAGGAGAAATGGAGCGCGTATATCTTGTGCATAGCGCGTTCAAAGCGCGTGGTTTGCGCGTGATTCGTGCGTGATTCCTGCGTTGTAAGTGCCTGGTGAGTGCGTAATCCCCGCGCAGTCCGTGGGAGTGCCAGGGGGTAGCACAGCACACGGACTCTTCCTCCGCAAGCTTGAGCGGCAGCATCCCGCACGGCTGGTCTCTTTCCCGCCGAAGCCAGTGCTCCAGCGGAAGACGATCCGGAACTCCTGCGCCTGCGCCGGCACCTCATCGTCCAGGCGCCTCGGCTTCCCCACCAAGCCAAAGTGACCTGCCCAGGCCTGGGATTTGGGATCTTGAGTTTCGGATTTCGGATTGTTGGCTGGACAACTGACTTCGTCAAAGCCTTTGTCTGACTATGCTTATCAAAACACATGCCCAGGTTATAGCCCAACCCGTTGATGTGCCGGTAGAATCTTCAATTGTCAAAGAGCCATGGTCCAAATGTGATTTGGACGACAACAGCAATGAGATAGCAAGTGTCGTGCCAAAGTAAACAGACAGCGGGACAAAGCAGCGGTCATCGCGCCACCCGCAATGAAACGCGGCTCTGTCCCAACACTGCAAGGATGAAATGAAATGAGTATTGTGTCGCCCGATTACCCCGGTCATTTCCTCGGAAGCAGCAGTGGGGGGGCGAACATGGGGCAGGGCCAGTTTGCACCACAGTTGGGGACGCTAGATATGGCGGGAACAAACTCCAGTTTGCCCTTCGAGTCAGACGTGAACCGAATGAGGCGCGCCCAATCTCTGGTGCTTGCCTCCGAGTCTGGGTCCAACCAGAGCGCTCGCTGCGACACTGGTTTATCTTGTTTGATTTCCCGCTTGTCCCCGCCCATTCGGCAGTGGTTGAGGTTGCTGCCGGTAATAGAGAACAGACCGGGCGCTCCCACTTGGCAATCGAACAGTGACAGAGCATTGAACCCTGCCAAGACGCCGTCAAAGTTCAACTGGCACTTCCGCAAAGTACAATTGCTCAAGTCGTAGGTCAACCAGCCAGTGCAGTCAATGTCCATCCCTATCAGGTGCGATTGAAAAAAAGCCCAGCGTTGTTGGTGGGTTTCTATGTGTCCGCCAAAGTGGGCCAGCTTTGCTCTCACCAGAATAACATGCGTGCCGGTATATGAAGAGTGCGACCGGTCCGGCTGGTTGCCCAGTTGGACATCCTGCAGGATGACGGGCGCGTCGGCAGTTCCCTGAAATTCCATTGTGGCGTTCTGCAGTTCAATGCGTCCGCCCTTGATATGAGCGCCCTTTTCGAAAATGACTTTCACATGCGGCAAGACCAGCACCTTATCGGCTATGTTGTAGGGGACGGGCAGCTCCTTAAAGCGCACATCCTTCTGGATCAGGACAGGAAGGGCGGCTTGAGTCTGGAACTTCGCCGTGTTAGCATCCAGGGCTGCGATGGCGTTCTTGGCCTGTTCCTGGAGCCTGGCATCCGCAGACGCCGCAACCAACAACTCGTAGTACTGGCGGGCCAGCACTGTTTCGTGGTATCTATCGTAGAGTTGGGCGGCGGAAAGAACGAGATTGTCGCGCGAGGCAAGCAACTCCCTCGTTGGCGCGCCGCTAAGCGGAGCATAGAGTGACAGGGCCTCTTCCACTCCTTGTGCTGCGAAGATTTTGTTCAGCACTGCCGGCGCCGCAGCCGCTATTTTCTGGCGCAAGTCATCAGGAAGACCCTCTATCGGATACTTGAATGCCGCCACATAATCTCTCAGCGTCTGTAGCGCTGACAAGTCTTGCCCCTGATTGGCG
>JBEKKG010001150.1:0-2513 GCA_050010835.1 Planctomycetota bacterium | reverse complement strand
GGCCACGGTTAACGACGCCAATTACCAGGGCAGCGCTAACGCCACGCTGGTCGTGGCCCCAGCCAGCGCGACCGTGACGCTGGCGAACCTGACGCAGACCTGGGACAGCGCGCCCAAACCGGTTGCCTTTGTGGTGAGTCCCGCGGGTCTCGCCGTGGCCGTTACATACAACGGTTCAACTTCGGCGCCCAGCGCTCCAGGCACTTATTCCGTTGTGGCCACGGTGACTGATGCCAACTACCAAGGCTCTGCTACCGGCGTGCTGACGATCAACCCTGATGTGCCGGTTATCAGCGCCCCCACCGGCATCATTGGCGTGGTCAACCAGTTCTTCAGCTATCAAGTCAATGCCAGTAACCAGCCGGCGAGCTACAATGCCACGGGCCTGCCCCCAGGCTTGTCTATTGACACTGCCAGCGGGCTGATTTCCGGGGAGCCGAGCGTGATAGTCCAGTGCAGCGTGGTCCTGAGCGCCTCAAACCCCACGGGAACAGGCAGCGCAACGGTTGGGGTCACTATTGGGCCCAGCGGCTTGCCGGCCATCACCAGCGTTTCCGCCGTGCCCAGCCCGGCGACGACCGGGCTGCCGGTATCTTTCAGCGCAGCCGCCACCCAGCCCGATGGCCAGCCGCTTACTATGACCTGGGATTTCGGTGACAGTACGGCCGCGGGGAGCGGCAATCCTGCAACACACACGTTTACCGTGACAGCGGACGCTGCATTCACGGTGACGGTGACGGCCAGCGACGGCCTTAACAATGTCTCCAAGACCTTGGCGTTGTCAGTCCTGGCTCCGGTTTCCGGCGGTTCCGGCCAGCCTACTCCGAACACAGGCGCAGCCGCGACCAATCCCCTTGACCACACCTCGGTCACAGTGGCCTGCGCGGACGGCGGGCTGGTGCAATTGCAGGTGGGCCAGAACGGCGGCCTGCCGCCTGCCGGCGATACCGCCACCACGGTTTTTACCGATGCCACAGGCGCGATTCTGGCCACAGTTCCGGGAACCCAGGCCGTCTACAAGTTCACAGACGCGGGGATCTACCTGGCCACCGTGAACCTGACCAACGCGGCAGGCGCCGTCGTGGGCACTACGGAACTCGCGCTGCCCATCAGCGCGGCTGAAACCGGAACTGCTCAGGGGACGACGCCGCCAGGCAGCATGGCGATCACTGCCGCGTCATTGAAAGGCAAGCTCCTCTTCAACCCCAAAAAGGCGGACTCGCTGGCCTTCAAAGGCACGGTTGAATTGCCCGCTGGCCTGGACCTTTCGAAAAAGCAAACGCTTTGGGCTTCCCTCGGCAACGTGATTGACAGCGTGAGCATTGATACTAAGGGCAAAGCCAAAGCCAGCACTGCGGGCCGTCTCAAGAGCGTGGCCGTCAAGTATCCGAAGCTGAAGAAAGGGACAACGGTTACCATTCCCAAACAGACTGCCACTGTTTCCTTCACCCTGAGCGCGTATGCTTTGGACAAGCTGGGCTTCGCCGCGGAAGGCATCTCGCAGCAAGGCGGGACCAAAGGAGTAGCGGTCAAGCGCACTGTCCAAGCGGCGCTGGTACTCGGCGGCACGGCTTACCGCCAGGACTTGCCGGTGAACTTTACACTTTCAAAGAAGGGCGACACCGGGCAAGTGGCGCCGGGCAAGTAGCAACCGGACTTGTGGTGCGGGCTTCCAGCCTGCTCCCCTCTTGCCCCCCTCAATTCGCGCCCTGCCAGTGCAGGCAGGATGCCTGCACCACAAGTCTGGCCACGGCCTGGACTGAACGTTTACAACGTTGCCAATCCCGCAGAGCGTGGTATTGCTGGGAACATGCACCGGCAAGGAGTCAGCATGAGACTAATGTGCTTCGCGTGGTCGTGCGCGGCTGCCGCGCTGGGCGGCGAGGGTGAGTTGGCTTGGAAACAGACCGAGAACTCGCTGGCGCTGACGCGCGGCGAGCAGGTGGTCTGGCAGTTCAACTTCAAGAAGGAGGAAGGCAAGCCGTACTTCCATCCTGTCACCATTGCCGGGGGCGAGACGCTGACCGACCTGCGCCCCGCCGACCACATGTGGCACCGCGCGCTCTGGTTCTCGTGGAAGCACATCAACGGTCTGAACTACTGGGAGGAAGACAAGAAGACAGGCAAGTCGCAGGGTGAGACGGAATTGGTGGACGCCAAGGTTACAGCCAACGACGACCACTCCGCGCGCTGCGAACTGAACCTGAGCTATCACCCGCCGGGCAAGCCGGCAGTGCTGGCGGAGAAGCGCACCATAGCGGTCTCGGCTCCGGGCGCGGACGGGGCTTACCGCATGGACTGGACGATGGTCTTCACCGCCGCGGACGCGGACGTAGTGCTGGACCGCACACCCATTGCGGGCGAGCCGAACGGCGTGGGCTGGGGCGGCTACGCGGGCCTGTCGCTGCGCCTGGCGCCGGCTTTGAAGCAGTGGAGCTTCGTGGGCAGCGAGGGGCCTACGGACAAGCCCACCGCGGACGGCCGCTGGATGTCGTTCTCCGGGCCGCTCAAGG
>JBEKKG010001149.1:0-2516 GCA_050010835.1 Planctomycetota bacterium | reverse complement strand
CCGCCGCCGATGAAGGTCTCCGGCGTTACGCTCTGCGGCAGCGGCAGGATGTGTACGCCGGGCAGCAACAGGACTTTCTCCGCCCAACCACCCAATAAGCCGTCCCCCGCCCCATAAGTGATGCCGTAGACTTTGCGTTCGGGACAGCGCGTGGAAGCCTTGGCCACCACGCAGTACCAGCACCGCCCGCAGGTCTTGTGCACATCCAGGTAGGTGATGGCCTGGCCTTCGCTGATCGGTTGACCGTGCAAATCCGTGACCCGGCCGCGTACTTTATCCGCCACGCCCACAGCCACATGCCCTGGGATGAGCGGGTATGGCACGCCGCTCAGCCTGCCGTGCAGCAAGTGCACGTCTGTGCCGCACACTTCGCTGTAGCTGGCTCTCAACAGCACTCCGCCGGGCGGCACTGCCGGTTCCGGAAACTCCCGGATTTCGACTGCGGCATTGGGCGCGGGGATTACTGCGGCGCGGATTTGCGGCATGGCGGTTCAATCCGAAATCTAAAATCAAAAATCCTTCCCTCAGCTTGGTGCTCCCTGCACCAAAGTCAAACCATGAATTCGTAATACGGCGCTGGGCTGTCCATTGCATCCATCCAATCCATTTCGTCCACCGTGTTCCCTGTGGTGTATAGTCTCCCAGGAGTACACACCTATGCGCATGCCCTATCCCCTTTCCTGTTTGCTGGCGGGCGCCGCGTGCGCACTTGCGGCGGACTCGCCGGTTCCCTTGCCGCCGGGCGAGACCGCGCTGGCGGATATCGGCATCTATCGCGTCTTTTACCAGTCGTACGGCAAAGACGCGGTCGAGATGCCTCCGTCCTGGACGGGCCACTTCGAGGAGGTGAGCGGCATCGCCTACCTGCCCCACGAGCGCGTCCTGGACCGCGATGCAATTTTGCTCCATTCGCCCTGGCGCGTCCCGCCGGGCAAGGCCTGCGTGGATTACAAGCTCAAACTGCCACAGATAACGCCCATCACGTTGTCCTTTGGCATCACTATGCGGCCCGACGTTGCGGTGCCGGGCAAGAGCGACGGCGTGACCTTTGGCTGTTACCTGCTCGATGGCGACAAAGAGCAGGAACTGTTGCACAAGCACTATGACAAAGGCGTCTGGAGCGACTGCCGCTTCGATCTCTCGGCCTGCGCGGGCAAGGAGATCACGCTGCGATTGCAGGCTGAGCCTGGCCCGAAAAACGACCCTTCCTTCGACTTCTCCTATTTCGGCGGCGCCAAGCTCACGGCCGGCGCTGTCCAGGGCGGCCACAAGGAACTCCTGCAGCGCCTGGTCGCCACCAAGGCTTACGGCGCGACGGCCAATGCGGGCCTCCAGACCCTCGCGAATCGTCCGGGCCAAGGGGTCACGCCCTCAAATATTCTTCCCGCCAAGACCGCGATCTCGCAGGCCG
This sequence comes from Planctomycetota bacterium, assembly GCA_050010835.1. Classification (GTDB taxonomy): domain Bacteria; phylum Planctomycetota; class SZUA-567; order H5-PLA8; family H5-PLA8; genus JAPLOD01. The sequence goes on along the minus strand of JBEKKG010001149.1, from coordinate 1,105 downwards.
GCGCGGGCTACGATTTGGCTTATGAGGGTGCGGATGCGCGCGTCGTTTATCACTACGAACCCCGCACCGGCACGCTCGACGATTTTACGGTCCAGATTGACGCGCAGCACCCGTTCCAGCCGGCGTGCGGCGGCGGCGTCACCGTGGCCTTGGGGAGCGGCGCCAAGACGCGGCTGGTCCCGGCCCGCGGCGGCAAGGCCGGCAAAGTCGAGTTGGCGGAGGGCGGCCGCGGCCTGTCCGTGCTGTGGGACTACGACGTGGAAGGCTGCGTCTTCCAGGTCCGCTGGGCCTTCGGCATCTCCGGCAAAGCCCTGACGATCGCCGCGGCTTGCGATAAGCCGGTGCTCGCGGGCCTGTCACTGGGCAACGTGGGCGGCGCGCCGTTGCGCAAGACCTTCGCCATCCCCTACCTGCCCGCGGACTGGTCGCCCGGTCTCGTGGCCTACTTGCCCGCCGAAAACGTCTTCGTCTCGCGCTACCTGGATTGGACCGCGTCGCACGCCTCGGCCTGTCCGCAGGGCGAGGCCCGCTACGAACCCAAGAGCGACGGCACGCGCAACACACTTGTGGAAAGCGGCTACGTGGCCGTCTCGCCGCACGTTGACGAAGTGCTGCCCAACGTCCCTCATCCGCCCTCGCCGTTTCTGGGCCTGCTTGGTCCGCGGATCATGCTGGATGTCTGGGACCACCACAAAGGCACGTACCAGGGCGATGCCGAGAATCTGCGCAACCTGAAGGACAACGGCGTGGACCACCTGGCCATCATCTCGCACGTCTGGCAGCGCTACGGCTACGACGTGAAGCTGCCGGACCATCTGCCGGCCAATCCGCAGTTTGGCGGCGATGCCGGGATGGCCGTGTTCGGCCAGGCGGCGAACGAGTGCGGGTACGTCTGGTCTCTGCACGAGAACTACATAGATTTGTACCCCGACGCGCCTTCCTACGACCCGTCGGCCAGAGTGCTCCGCGCGGACGGTTCGCCCTCGCCGGCGTGGTTCAACTCCGGCACGGGCGTGCAGAGTTTCGGCCTGAAGTGCAACCGCGCGCTCGGCTACGCCAAACAGAATTCGCCGGAGATTCACAAACGCTTCAAGACCAACGCCGC
>JBEKKG010001148.1:0-2518 GCA_050010835.1 Planctomycetota bacterium | reverse complement strand
GGGATGCCTGCCCCGGCCCATTCGCGGCCTGGAAGAGCGCAATTTCGAGTGCTTCAGGACCGCATTAGTCCGGATTCACAACCGCCTCAGGCCGGCGGCAGGTGGGCGCGGACGATCTCTTCGGCCCGCTCCAGGACCTCTTCCAGGCTCATCGCGGTCGAGTCCAGAAGCACTGCGTCCTCGGCCGGGCGCAGCGGCGACTCGGCCCGGTTGCGGTCGCGGCGGTCGCGCTCGTGCATCTCCTCCACAACCGCCTGCTCCTCTGCCCGCTGCTGCTCGGCGGTCTCCGGCGCCGGGGCCTGGCGAGACTCGGTCTGGCGCGCTGTGGTCTGCTCAATGGGTGCGGCCTGGCGGAACCGCCGGCTGCCCCGCACCTCCGGCGCGGCGTCCAGAAAGATCTTGACATCGGCGTCGGGAAAGACCGCCGTCCCGATGTCGCGGCCCTCCATCACCACGCCGCCCTGCGCCCCCAGCGCGCGCTGCTGCTCCACCATCCACGCGCGCACGCGGGGATGGACGGAGACCCGCGACGCCGCCGAGGTAACATCCGCCTCGCGAATGCGTTGCGAGACATCAATGCCGTCCAGTCGGACGCGGCTGCCTTCGTGGTGCGGTTCCAGCACGATGCGGGTCGCCTCGGCCAGCGCCAGCAACGGCCCCTCCTCGTCGAACGGGAAGTCCCCCTCGATCGCCTTCAACGCCAGCGCGCGGTACATCGCTCCGGTCTCGATGTTGAGGAAGCCGAAGCGCCGCGCCAGGTGCGCCGCCAGCGTGCTCTTCCCAGCGCCGGCCGGGCCGTCGATGGCAATCACCGGTCGGCGCGGGCCGCTGGGCGCCTCGGCTTGCGTGGGCATGGCCTCTTCCATGGGCTCTGGTTGGCCTCGCATCAGTCGGACCCATCCTCCTTCGGTTTGAACTTGCGCGCGGGCGCCCGCTTGCCGAATGGCTTCTTGCTGCCCGCAAACTTGGCAAAGGTGCTGGCGGGCTTGCCGGCAAACGGCGCGCCCGGCTTGGTAAACGGCTTCTTGCCCGCAAATCCGCCCGGCTTGCCGGAAGACTTGCCGAACGGCTTCTTGCCGGAGAAACCACTCGGTTTGCCGAATGATTTGCCCGCGAACTTGCGCGGCGCGAAGTCTTCAGTCGGCCTGCCGGAAGAACTGCCGGCGCCCTCCCCTCGGGCTGGGCGCACAGGCCGGTCAGAGGCGTAGGGACGAGCTGGGCGTTTTGAAGAGAAAGGTCGCGTGGGACGGTCGCGCGGCGCGTCGAACTTTCTGTAGACGCGCTTGCCGCTCTCGCCGCCGAATCCGCTCTCGCCGCCGTCTCTCGACTTACCCGCAAAGGGCTTACCGGCGAATGGCTTATCGGCAAACCTGTCTTTGGATTTGGCTTTTGAGAAGCTCGTGGATTTTGAGAAACCCGCAGATTTGGAGGACCGAGGCTTGCCGCTGAAGCCCGGGCCGCGCGACGGACGGGGTGCGTAGGAGCCAGGGGCGCGAGGTCTGCCAAACGCTGGCCGGGCCGCCGATCCTTCCCGCTTGCGCCCGAAGGTTCCCGGTTTGCTAAAGCTCTTGCGCGGCGGACGCGCGTCGCTCTCCCCACCCCCGCCGCCTGGCCTGGCAACGCGCGGCACACGGGGCTGGACCGATCCAGTCGCGCCTCCTGCGGCTCCCGATGCAGCAAGATCGCCCGCCGGATTCTGCAACTCTGAGGGCAGGTCGTCTGGCACCTCCGACGGCCTTGCCGCAGCCGCTAGCCGGCGCGCCTTCTCTTCCTCCCACGGCCTGTCGAAGCCACCCGTTTTTTTGAAGCCCGCCGTCTTGTCGAATCCAGCGGCAGGCTTGCTGAAAGGCCGCCGCTCGCGGTCGGGCGCTGGCCCGGAGCCCTCGCGCGCCTTGAACCCAGACTTGAACCCGCCGCCGCGGCCAGATTTGAACCCTGCCTTCGCGCCAAATCCGGGCTTTGTGCCGCGTTCATACGGGCCGGGCTTTGCGCCAGCGCCATACTTCGACGGCTTCGCCCTGGCCAGGTATCCCGTCCCGATCTTGCGCGGCTTGGGAATGAACTTTGTAATCCGCGGCGCGCCTTCGCCTGCGCTCTCCGCGCCGGTTACGGCTCCTGCTTCGACTGCAATCTCCTCAACCACATCCGCGGCTTGCGCCAGCCCATCGACCGCCGCCGCCTCCGGTGCAAGGAACTCCGGCAGAGAACCGGCGACGTAGAGCATCGTGCGTCCTTCGACTGCGACCGTGTCCAACTGTCGCGCCGAGAGCAGCGCATGGACCACTTCGCGAATGCGCGAGCGCGAGGCCAGCGGCGCGAGGAAGCTCTCGATCTCGTCCTCACTCGCGACGACGGCCTGGCCCAGGTAGAGCGAGATCAGCGCGGAGAGCGCCGACGGCTGGCCCGCATTGGCCCCCGCCTTGATCTGCTTGGTGAAGCGCGCGCTCGTCAGCTCCCACAGCGTGGCGTTCTCTCCTGCCTGGGCCAGCGGAAGCACGCGCAGGTGCGTCCAAAGCTC
>JBEKKG010001147.1:0-2518 GCA_050010835.1 Planctomycetota bacterium | reverse complement strand
GGCCTGCACCAGCAGCTTGCGCACAGGCAGGGCCTTGGTCTCGGCCAACTGCGCCTTGGCTGCGGCATCCGCGGCGGCGCCAACTTCTTTCTGCGCGTTGTTGTACTGCGCCCAGAGGCACTTGACGCGCTCAGCGGCCTTCATGTAGCGGAAGTTGTTGAGCCAGTAATCGAACCTTTCGAGACTGCCGGGACCCTTGACCTCCGCGCGCAAGGCTTCCAGTTCGTCCACGAAAGAGTAGGCCTTGAGCACCTCTTCGAGCGCCCGGCCTTCGGGCTTGAGGCCGCCGGGGCCGTCGGTCCAATCCGTGGTAAAGGGCAGGTGGCAGTCAATCCTGGCGAAGATTTTGGCGACGGCGGGCGCCGCTGCGCTGCCGAAGCTTGCCGCCGCCCAGTCCAGGTAGAAATCTCCCACCGGCAGGAAGCGGTTGCGCTGTGCCCCGGAGCCAGAGGCGGGCCAGTCGCCTGCGTAATCCTTGTAGGCCGGCCCGCCGCAGTTTACTTTTCGCGTGGCCGCAGGACTTTCGATGGCAATGGCGGCGATGGCAGGGAACTCGACCTCGCGGACAAAGTCAATGTCCAGCCGGCCCTTGGCGGCGTCCACGTCCTTGAAGGTGTAGTCCAGCGCCTTGTTCTGGCCGGTCTTGGCGAAGATGTCCAGTTTCTCGATGACCTGCTGCCCTTGCAGCTTCACGCTGAAGACACGCTTGCCGGCTTCCTTGTAGTGCGGTTCGCAGAACTTCAGCGTCACCGTGTACTTCCCGTTCGGCAGGGCGAAGTGGTAGGCGGAGACATCGTAGCGCACGGTCTGATACAACGCCTCGTCGTCCGTGCCGGCAATGCGGTTGTTGGGGAAAGCAGCGAACTGGCCGCCCTCCGGCCCTTCGTTTACAGCCGTTGCGGGCGCCTCGCCTCGCGCCGCGGCCCAGGACTGGTCCCAGGCTGCGGCGGCCAGGGCCGACACGTTGGGGCCCAGGATGCGCGTGCGCCAGTGGATGCCAAACAGGCCGGAGCAGCCGTAGCTCAGCGCGTCCACGGCGTCTTTCCTCATGCGCCCCGCCCACAACTGGGGCGCGCACAAGTTCGGATCGTCTTCCATCCACGGGATGGCCCATTTGGGCCGCCCGGCAACCTTGGCGAAGCCCGGCTCAACGGGCGCCTTGCCCACTTCGCGGTTGATGCAACTGAATGGCATCTCCTTGGGCAGCAGGGCATCGAAGAGGGCGCGGTCTTTCGGCGGGCCGAGCACCCAGCCGCAGGTGGCCAGGGCGAAGGGCGCGTTTACTTTCTTCGCCGCGGCCAGAGCCAGTTTCAAGTCGTCGAGCGTGTCCTGGACCTGCTTCTCCGAAGCGCCGCTCCACGTCCAGCCTTCCGGCGTCCAAAGCCAATAGTAGTCCAGCGGGTGCGTGCGCATGATCCGCAGGAACAGCCCTTCGTAGAGCGCCTGGAGGTGCGCCGGCGTGAGCGGTTCTTTGAGGCGCTGCTTGAGCAGCCTGGGCACGACCAGCGGCGTCTCGGTGCCCAGGCAAGTTTTCACTCCGAGAGCCTGCGCGTGGGTGAAAGCCTCGTGCAGCAGGGCGCCGGCGCGCGTGAAGACTTCGTTGCAGGCTTCGGGCGTCTTGGGCAGGGGGCAATGGCCGAGCATCACGTCGCTGCCGTACTCGTCGTGCTCGAAGAGCTGCGCCGCGCCGTAGGAGAAGCTCCCCGTCTTCTTGGGCAGGTAACCCCAGGTGCCGCGCTGCGTGTTCATCCAGGCCGAGGGATACGCGAACTGCACCCCGCCTTTCTCGTCCACGTCGCCGGCCTGGCCGATCCACACGGCCGGCTCCGGGCCTACCCCGCCTTCCGGGTACGTATGCAGGCCGAAAAAGTTCATGCGCAGCTTGGGCAACTGCGAAATGATGCCCTTGTAATCGGCCAGATTCCACCAGTCCGGCCCTTCGGGAAAATCGTGGAAGGGCTGGATGCCGCGCAGGGCGAAGAGCGGCTTGCCGGTCTCGTCGAGGTTGCGAGTTTCCAGCGCGGTCCGCGTGTCGGGCACAACATCGCCTTCGAGGTAGAAACGCACGCCGAGCAGTTCGGCCAGGCGGTAGGCGCCGTAGAGCGTGCCCACGTCGTCGCCGCCGAGGACCAGCACAACATTGCCCGGCCCGGCCTCGACGCTGCGCAAGAGGTACTGCTGCGCCTCAAGAGCCGCGATGCGCGCCTTCAGGGCCTCAGGCGCAAGCGCGCCCGCAAGCGGCCTGTCCTTGCGCGCAACCAAAACCAGAACTCCTCCCGCGCCCGGCGGAGCGTCGGCGGCAACTATGGGCAAGAGTTGCCCCGTGCGCAGATAGACGTAGCGGTGTATCTCCCGCGCGGCGAGCAACTCCAGCGGAGAGGGTTCCTTCGGGTGGACGATTGAGAGTCTTTCGGTTGCGGCGGCGGCCGTAAAGGAGTTCAGACCCAGCAGAACGGCGGCGGCGAGAAAGAGGGATGTCTTCATGGCGATAGTGCTATTACAGATGGGCCGATTGGCA
>JBEKKG010001146.1:0-2524 GCA_050010835.1 Planctomycetota bacterium | reverse complement strand
TTGCCACCGCGGGCTGCAATGTGAACTGCAAGATGTGCCAGAACTGGGATATTTCCCAGGTCCGCCCCGAGCAGGTCCGGTCGAGCTACGCGCCGCCGCAGAAGGTGGCGGAGTTGGCCCAGCAGTACAAGTGCCCCAGCATCGCCTACACTTACAGCGAGCCTGTGGTGTTTTACGAATACCTGGCTGATTGCGCCGAGGCTAGTCACGGCTTGGGCGTCAAGAGCGTGGTGGTCACCGGCGGTTACATCCAACAAGAGCCTCTGCAAAAAATGTGCCGCCAGGTGGACGCCATCAAGGTGGACCTGAAAGCTTATTCAGAAAAGTTCTACAAGGAAGTGGTCAATGGCGAACTGAAGCCGGTGCTCGATTGCATCGTTACCATCCGCAAACACGGAGTATGGAATGAGATCGTTTACCTTGTGATCCCCACTTTGAACGACAGCGACGCGGAGTTCAAAGGCCTCGCCAAATGGGTCAAGGCCGAATTAGGACCGGACGTTCCGCTCCACTTCTCGCGCTTCCATCCCGAATACCTTCTGAAGAACCTTCCTCCCACGCCGGTGGAAACGCTCGAGCGCGCCAAAGCCATCGCCGACGCCGAGGGTCTTCACTACGTGTACATCGGCAATGTGCCGGGGCACCCCGCCGAGAATACCTATTGCCCCAAATGCCGCAAGATTGTCGTGGAACGTACCGGGTACACCGTCGGCACGGTACACATCCACAACAACAAATGCCAATACTGCCAGCAAGCCATCCCCGGCGTGTGGCGGGCGTAAGCGGGTTGAAGGAGGACGAATGGAGAACTTTGAGTTCTTTAATCCGGTAAAGATTCTCTTCGGAAAGGGCCAGATCGCGAAGCTTCGCGGCGAGGTCCCTCAAGGCGCGCGGTTGCTCGTGACCTACGGTAGTGGCAGCATCAAAAGGAACGGTGTCTATGACCAGGTGATGGCCGCTCTGCAAGGGCACCCCCTGAGTGAGTTCAGCGGTATCGAGCCCAACCCCGCCTATGAAACACTCATGAAGGCCGTCGGCGTGGTGAAGCGCGAAAACACCGATTTCCTGCTCGCGGTGGGTGGCGGATCGGTCTTGGACGGCACGAAATTCATTGCCGCCGCGGCAAGATTCGAGGGCGAGCCTTGGGATATTCTGGTCAAGAACGCGCCTGTGAACGCTGCCGTTCCCCTCGGTGCGGTGTTGACGCTTCCGGCTACCGGTTCGGAGATGAACTGCGGTGCTGTCATCTCACGGGCGGCGACGCGGGAGAAATTTCCCTTCGCGAGTCCGCTCCTCTTCCCAAAATTCTCCATCATCGACCCCCAAGTGACCTTCACGCTGCCCGCGCGCCAGGTGGGTAACGGCATCGTGGATGCGTTTGCGCACGTACTCGAGCAATATTTGACCTACCCGGCGAACGCCCCGCTCCAAGACCGATTTGCGGAATCGCTCTTGCTCACCCTGATCGAGGAAGGGCCTAAGACGCTTGCCAACCCGGCCGACTATAACTCACGCGCCAATTTGTGTTGGTGTGCGAGCATGGCACTCAACGGACTCATTGGCCTCGGAGTCCCGCAGGACTGGACGACCCATATGGTCGGCCACGAGCTCACAGCACTGCGTGGCTTGGATCATGCTCAAACACTGGCTGTCGTCTTTCCCGGGACCCTGGCAGAGCGGAAGCAAGCCAAACGCGCCAAACTCCTGCAATATGCCGAACGCGTCTGGGGCATTCGCACAGGCGCCGAGGATGAGAAGATCAACCAGGCAATCCAGAACACCCGGACATTCTTCGAGTCTGTGGGTGTGAAGACTCGTTTGAAGGACTACGGTGTGGCCCCGGATGTCGTCCAGTCAGTTTCCAGGCGCCTCGCTGCTCGCGGTTGGACGACTCTTGGAGAACGTAAAGACATCGGTCCGAAGGAAGTGGAAGCAATCCTGTCACACAGTTTGTAGTCCGTTGCAGGCGGCAACTGACCCGGTCTAGCCTGACCTCGACGTCACTGTCGAAGAAGGGCGGCATCAACTGCAGACCCTGGCCTCGACCGAAATGAAGGTGGAGGAGGGAGGCACTGGCCTGCCAATAGCCAACTGCGCTGCTCAGCGTGACATGCGTTCACTCGTCTCCCATGCTGTCATTCTGAGTGCGGCGGAGCGGAGCGAAGAATCTCGCTCTGGACTTTTCCGCCGACGAACAGCAAGGGTAGGCGAGCGGTGCGTGCGCTTCGCGTTTCAGTTGAAGCCGTGAAGTGAGGACGGTTGAGAAGGCCAAGGGCTTGCGTGTGACAGAGAATGAACTGCTCCCCGTCCGACATGCCGCGAAGCCTCGGGCGGGGTTATTTGTCTTGGTGAGGAAACGCCGCGAGGTTCCTGCTTGCCGTGTGTAACCGAATTGGTTACAATTGTATCCAATATGAGTACAGCGCCGACCAGTTCGAGTCTGTCTGCTGCACTATTCGGCCAGACGCGCCGCGCCATCTTGGCCCTGCTTTATGGCCATCCTGACGAAGCCTATTATGTGCGT
>JBEKKG010001145.1:0-2525 GCA_050010835.1 Planctomycetota bacterium | reverse complement strand
CGGACTGCAAATCAACCCGCCCATGACTGAGGCCGTGCACGGCTTGAAGCCGGTTGAAGCCCGCGGCATCATGGCGTTCGCGCGCTGGCATTTGCTGCCGGAGTCCTATCTGTACGGCCTTGTGGACGTTCAAGCCGTCGCGCACTTCTGGCCCAGCTACATCTTCGGCAAGGTCTACGCGCACGGCGTGTGGTTCTACTTCCCTGCCGCCTTTGTCATCAAGTCCAGTCTCGCCTTGTTGGCGCTGTCGTTGCTTGCCGTCATCGCCATTGCCCTCGGCAAGCTGCGCTCTTGGCGCGAAATCCTTTTTCTGACCATCCCGCCGTCGATTTATATGCTCGTGTCCATGGGATCCCACTTGAACATCGGCGCGCGTCACATCCTCCTGGTATTTGTATTTGCCTCGATCCTCGCCGCCGGGGCCGCCTGGGCTCTCATCCGAGCGGACCGCCGTTGGATCTATCCCATCGGAGCGTTGCTGCTGTTTCACGTCGTTTCCTCGGTCCGCGCCTTCCCCACCTCTTACATGGCTTACTCGAACGAACTCTGGGGAGGCCCTTCGGCCACCTACAAATACCTCACCGATTCGAACACCGACTGGGGACAGCAACTGATCGGCACGAAGAAGTATCTGGATCGGCGCGGCGTGCAGAACTGCTGGTTTGCGTACACCGTTGAACCCGCCATCAGACCCAGCGATTACGGGATTCCCTGCCGGCCGCTGCCCACGCCCGACACGAACTGGTTCGGCGAACAGATTGATGTTCCTCCGGTGATTGAAGGCCCCGTGCTCATCAGCCATCTGGTCCTCAGCGGCTATGAGTCTGGCTCCAACGTCCTGAATCCTTATCGCGACTTCCAGAAGCTTCGCCCCTCCGCCGTGATTGAGCATGGCGTGTTCGTCTTCGACGGCACGTTCCACGTCCCCCTGGCGTCCGCGCTCGGGCATGTCCAACGGTCGAGCGCCCTGCTCCGTCGCCGGCAACTCGACGGAGCACTCGTGGAGGCGCAGGCCGCCGTGGCCTTGGCTCCGGACGCCATGCAGCCGCAGGTGCTCCTGGGAGCCGTCCTTGTGGCCATGCATCGCGACGCCGAAGCTCGCCCGGCATACGAGAAGGCGCTGGCCATCGCCAAAACGATGGAGCCAAGCGCCCAAGAGAATTGGGTCCCCGCCGTCCGGCAGAAATTGAGCCCTCGCTAAGGAATCCCTCTTCACGTCTCGCCGCCCCTCCACTCGCGGTCTTCGCGACCGGTTACAGACGCTGCGACCAAGGGTCATCAGTCCACAGGCGAAAGTGCTACTATCGGGTCGTTTCCATGGAGGTGATGGCTGATGTCAGAGAAACACCTTGTAGGTCGTCGCCAGTTCATCCTGATTTCTGCGGGAGTGGTTGCTGGAGGGATCGGGATTTCCAGCAGAAGCAGCGCTTCGCAGGACGAAATTCAGGAAGCTGCCAAGAAAGTGGGTCGCATAGCACGACGCAGGCTCGACCGCTCGGGTCGGGAAGTTTCCGTGCTGATTGGCGCTGCCACATGGTCCGCGCCGGCCGTCCAAGCTGGAATCCAGTGCGGGGTGAATTACTGGCACAAGTCGGACAAATGGGACCGGGAAACCGTGCCCCAGGCCATCCTCAAGAACCGTGACGCACACTACTGCGAAGTGTGTTGTGATCGGGTTCGCGGCAATCACGAGACGGGCGAGATCGACGAGGAAGCGCACTACCGCTTTGTGAAAGAGGCCTTGGCGCGCACCGGGCTCGGCTATTTTGACGACATGATGTTTCACTTCGGCTACCACAACGTGGCCGAAATCCAGAACCGTGGATTGATTCGTGCTTACGAGCGCCTGAAAAAGGAAGGGCTGGTGCGTCACCTCTGCCTTTCGCAGCACAGCTACCAAGGCAACAGCAGGGTGAAGGACGGCGAGCCTAACCACAAGATCCTCACAGCGGTATTGAACGACGGCCACTACGAGCACGCGCAGTTCCCCTTCACCTATGGAGACAACCAGGCCATCAGCGACTTTGTGAGCATGGCCAAAACGAAAGGCTTCGGCACCACCGCCATGAAGACCACGGGAGGCGCCGGGCGCATGGTGGACGACCGCGAATTCATGAAAAGCTTTCCCACCGGCACCACGCCTCACCACGCCCTGGCTCGCTGGTTGACCACCCAGACGCCCTTGAGTTGTGCCGTGATCCAGATCAACAACCTCGATCAGTTCGTGGACACCTACTCCGGGGCAGGCAAGTCCTTGCGCGCAGAGGATTCACGGGCTATCGAAATGATGCGCCTGTATGCGGACCGGGAGGTCTGTCGGCTGTGCAATGACTGCATGACGCGCTGCGAGAAAGGCCTCCCGATTGCCGAGATTCTGCGCTATGAGAGGTATGCTAGGGACCACCACGAGATGGAGCGGGCCCGCGGACTCTATGCAAGGCTAAAACTTGACGCCGGTGAGTGCTCCGCCTGCGGTGCTTGTCTGCCTCATTGTCCGCAGGGCCTGAAAATTCCCGAGAAGCTCC
>JBEKKG010001144.1:0-2527 GCA_050010835.1 Planctomycetota bacterium | reverse complement strand
CCCAAAGCCTGAACAGCGCCTGGCTGATCGTGACGCGCATCTTCACCAGCGGCTGGGCTGACCCCCAGTTCCCGCTGCTCATGGCCGTTCTGATTCTGTCGGTCTGGGCGTACCAACTCCTGTACGCAAGCGAGACGCAGGCCCGGCGGCTGCTCGAGCTTGCGCCGGTGCGCGTGGGCCTTGCGGCGCTGATGCTTGCCTACCTGCTGGTCGTGGCCCAACCAGCGGGCAAGGCGTTCATTTACTTCCAGTTCTGAGGTGAACATGAATGCAGAGCCAATTCCTTCCTCCGCGTCCTCTGCGTTAAGAGCTCCCCACGTCAGCCTGCCGGCCTCCAATGCCGTGCAGCTTTCAGGGCGCGAGTGGCTCGTCATAGCCGCTTTCGCCCTGGCGCTGTGCCTGCTTGCGCCCACCCTATGGAAGCGCCTGGAGCCGTTCGCGGCCGGGCCTGATTATCGCCTGCCTTACGACCTCAGCAACGATTACTGGCTCTATAGCCGCTACGCTGCCCAGGCCGCGGCAGAGCATGAGGTGCTGGTGGTTGGCGATTCGGTCGTTTGGGGCCAGTATGTCACGCGCAACCAGACGCTGTCGCACTATCTCAACGAGCTTTCCGGCAGGGAATGCTGCGCCAACTTGGGGCTTGACGGAGCGCACCCCGCCGCCCTGGCGGGGTTGCTGGAGCATTACGGCGGCGCCATCGCCGGCAGGAAAGTGGTGCTGGTGTGCAATCCGCTGTGGCTGAGTTCGAGCAAACATGACCTCCAGGACGAAAAGGAATTCGCCTTCAACCATCCCCAACTCGTCCCGCAATTCAGCCCGCGCATTCCCTGCTATAAGGAGGACGTCTCGCGGCGCCTCAGCGCTGTAATCAACCGCAACCTGGACTTCAGCGCCTGGACAAACCACCTGCAACAGGCCTACTTCGACAGAATGGACATCCCTTCCTGGACGCTGGAGCATCCTTATGAGCGCCCCGTGAAGTTGCTTAACTGTCAACTCCCGCCCTCCGACAACAGCTTGCGCCATCTCCCCGTGCCCTGGTTCCAAAGCGGCATCAAGCCGCAAGACTACCCTTGGGTCAATCTGAACGGCTCACTGCAATGGCGTTCCTTCCAAAGCTGCGTGGAACTCCTGCGCGGACGCGGGAATCGCCTGCTGGTGGTCGTAGGCCCCTTCAATGAGCACATGCTGGCCGACGCCAGCCGTGAAGTCTATCGGAAGCTGAAGCTGGAGATCGCGGAGCGTCTGCGCGCGGGCAACGTGGCGTGCTGCGTGCCCGAGCCGCTCCCCAGCGAAGAGTACGGCGATGCCAGCCATCCCTTGAGCGCCGGCTATCGCCGCCTGGCGGAACAGTTGTTGCAGACGGAACTGTTCAAGTAGCGCAGGCCGCTTGCCTGCTCGTGAACTTTGGACTTGGCACGCGCGGAAATGCAGGCTGGAAGCCTGCGGTACGCCAAGTAGACTAAGCCGCGGTGGTACATTAAGATGAGAGGCCAGACGGCCGGCCTGCACCGGAGGGAAAAGAGATGGCGTTTCCGCTACGACCACGAGCCAAAGTGCGTTTGCGCCTGGACAAGGCCACCGGTCTGTTCCACCGGCCCGGCCTCACCAGCCTTATATGCGTGCTGTCGGACCTGAGCGAAACGGGATGCCGGTGCCGCGTCTCCTTGGACGGCATGGACAAGGAGACGGCCAAGACCTGGCAGGACCTCCTGGCGCCGGGCCTTGTAGTGGCGTTGGAGATGAGCACTCCGCCCGAGTTGAGCGGCCTGGTCTTCCGTGAAACGGAGGTCCGCTGGGTGGAACGGGGGACAGGCGGCGAGACCCACCTCGGCGTGCTGTTGTCAACCCCCGCGCCGGAGCAGAAGGAAATCCTGGTCAAAGCCTTGCTGTCCTTCGCCGTAGCGAAGCTGCGCCCGGCCACGCAGGCATCCGGCGCGCTGCCGCCCCAAGAGACCCCGCCAAGAGCCAGTGCGAAGCCTGCCGCCGCGCCGCCACCCCAAGAGGTCCCGCCAGAGGCCAGTGCGGAACCTGCAGCCGCACAGCCGCAAGACGAGGCGGTGGCGCCTGTGGTCTTCGAGTTCTGCGGTCCCGATGGCTCGGAATGGGAAGCAACGCTATATCAGGGAACTGTGGTGGACGTGAGCGAATCCGGCATGAATCTGGAAGGTCCCCCACCGGACTTCTGCGAAGCCAGGGACCTGACCGCCAGCGAAGCCTGTTTCTCCGTGACCGTCCGCACCGGCGATGTGGATGTGAAAGGTCTCTGCGCTGTCCGCTCCGCTGTGCCAAGCAAGCAAAAAGAGGGTCAGTGGCTCTACGGCTTGCAGTTCATTGACATGTCCAAGATAGATCGCCTGCGCTTGCGCATGATGTTCGCCAAAACCAAAGAACCGCAGTCAGGGACTGCTCCGTAACGGACGCAGCTCAAAACGGGCAATCCTCGTATTCCTTGGCTTGCTCCTCCAGGGCCAGGTGGGCCATGCGGGCAGCGCCGAGGATGCCGGCATCATCGCCGAGCTTG
>JBEKKG010001143.1:0-2530 GCA_050010835.1 Planctomycetota bacterium | reverse complement strand
CGCTTCGGGATCATCCAGGCCCAGCCCCTTGGCCAATCCTAAATGGAGCTTGGCGTCTTCCAGGTCGCCGTTCGTGGCGCTGGCCTTGGCTTCGGCGAGGAACTTGTCAAAACGCTTCCGCAGAACGGCGTCTTCATCGTCTTTGGCCTTGGAAAGCGCTTCCTCCGCCGCTTCCACCACCGCCTTGTCCCGGTCTTGCAGAGCAGCCTGCACCGCCGCCGCGACGATCTTCTCGGCACGCGTGTATCTGCCCAGCACCCGCACTGCGCCACGCCGCACCTCGAAAGACGGGTCCTTGAGCAGCGGCAGGACCATCGCGATGCCGTCCTCATCGAGCTTGGCGTTCTTCAGCGCGCAGAGCGCCGCGACGCTGGCCTTGGGGTCGGGTTCTTTGAGCGACTGCATGATGGCGGGCAGGGCGTCCTTCCCCAGGGCTGCGAGGGCGCGCAGGGGCTTGGCCATCCCCCCAAACAGGGCTCCCGGCTCCATATGCTCCGGATCTATGGCCCGGTCGGCCGGCATGCCGGCCTTCAGCATCTTGACCCATTCCGCCGCCGGCTTGCCTTCGTAGACGTACTCCTCGCCCCAGGCGGCCAGCGCCAGGAAGACGGCCGAGCAACAACACCAGCTTCTCATTCCGTGTCTCATTCAGGCCTCCTGCACACACGCCCATACGCCAGCCGTCATTGTCCCACAAGCCCTTGGCGCTCGCAAGAGGCAGAGAATTTTGGATTTTCGATTGGCGCAATCGAAAATCGAAAATCTAAAATCGAAAATTTCCTCACTGGGACGCCGGGGTCGGTGTGGCCGTGCCCTTGGCGTTGGAGGTGGTCAGTGTGAAAGGCTGCGCATTGCTCCCATGACCTACGGTCTTGTCTGCCGTCCTCGCCGTGCCCGTCATGTGCGCCGTCAGGAACGCGTAGGCAGCGCCGAAGTCAACTTCCACATCCACGTCGCCCGCGACCGCACCAGTATCGCCCTCCCCGCAGATGATATTGGACGTATCCGCATCGCCGTACTTCGTCAGGGCAATGGGAACACTGCGTGTGGCCGTGACTGTGAGCAGCTTTTTCTTCTTGTCCCACTTGAGGCTCACGCTCCCATACTTGACATCCTTCGACGCGCCCGTATCCGGGTTCACGGTCTCCGTCACCGCCTCAAGGAATGTGGCCGTGCCGCTGCCGTTCTTCGTACTCAGCTTGCCTCCTTTGCCATTGGGGCCGCTGGCGCGCGCGTCGCCCAGGGCAAAACTAATCGCGTAGCCCCCGGCACTGAGATTGAAGTTCGTGGTCTCGTCTATGGCGCTGAAATCCGCGATCGCGTCGAGAGGTATCGTTAGTTTTATGGAAAGGGAGGAAGTTCCATATTGGTCCGTGCTCTTGCTATCCCCCGTACCAGTGGTCGCAATGACGTCCTTATAGGAATCGCTCAAACTTCCCTTTGAGCCCTTGGGGTTGCCGGCTGGGATTACCTTCGGCAACGGGGATCCGGCGGGGCCGATCCCGATGGTCAGTGTCATGGCTTGCGAGACGCCGCTGGAATTGGTGGCGGTCAGGGTCACTGAGGTCGTGCCCACAGTCGTCGGCGTGCCGCTGATGGCATTGCCGTTCGAGGTCAAGGACAACCCTGGCGGCAGGTTGGTGGCGCTGAAAGTTATCGGGAGGGCTCCCTTGGCGCCACAGCCGTACAGGAACGGCGTACCCACTGAGCCGGCGGCAGTTATCGGACTGGTGATTACTGGCGCGCCCGCGCCGCCGGAGACAGTCAGGGTGAGCACAATCTGCGTGGTTCCCCCAGCGTTGGTGACGGAGAGCACGACGCCATACTGCCCGCCGTACTTCGGTGTGCCACTGATGTTGCCGTTCTTGTCGAGACTCAAGCCCGCCGGCAGGCCGCTGGCGGCATACTTGGTCGGGCTGTTGGTTGCCGTAATGGTGTAGCTGAACGCCGTGCCGACGGCGCCCGTGGCCGTGGTGGCGCTGGTGATCGCGGGCGCTGCCCCGCCGCCGCCCCCGCCGCTGGTTATCGTGATGGCCAGGTTTGTGGAGCCTGTGCCGCTGGCATTCGTAGCGCTGATAGTGACGTTCGTGGTGCCGGCTGTGGTGGGCGTCCCCGTGATTGCGCCCGTGGAACTGCTGACTGACAAACCGGCAGGCAGCGGCGTGGCATTGTAACTTGTGGGGCTGTTGCTGGCTACGATCTGGTAGCGGAAAGCCAGGCCCACATTGCCGTTTGATGTTGTGGCACTGGTGATCACGGGCGCGCCGCTGGCGCTGCTGTTGATCGTTATGGCCAAGGTTGCAGAGCCTGTGCCGCTGGCATTCGTGGCGCTGAGAGTGACATTCGTGCTGCCGGCTGTGGTGGGCGTCCCCGTGATTGCGCCCGTGGAAGTGCTGACTGACAAGCCAGCGGGCAGCGGCGTGGCGTTGTAGCTCGTCGGGCTGTTGCTCGCGGCAATCTGGTATGTGAACGCCTGGCCTGTGGTGCCGCTGGCGCTGGTGGCGCTCGTGATCGCGGGCGCTCCCGCGCC
>JBEKKG010001142.1:0-2534 GCA_050010835.1 Planctomycetota bacterium | reverse complement strand
TCAACCCCGTGCGGGATGATGCCGCGCACAGAGAAGACCGGCTTGGGCTTCTCAACGTTCTTGAGCGTGCAGTCAGGCATGCGAATGCAGAAGGCCACGTCTTTGACCTCTTCCCAGCACAGCGCGCCGACAAAGATGTTGCCGCGCCCGGCGAGACCCTCGAGTCGCGCCGACACGTTCACGGGGTCGCCGATGACGGTGAACTCGATCTTGTGTTCCGAGCCGATGTTGCCGGCGCAGAGCTTCCCGGTGTTCAGGCCGATGCCGTGGCCCAAGGGCGTCGGCGGCAGGGCGATCTCTTTTTTCTGGGCCTCATCCCGGTTGAACGTAAACAGCGCATTTTGCATTTCCACCGCGGCCGTCACCGCACAAGCCGTGGGAGTAGGCACGTCGCCCAACACCCCCCAGTGGGCCATGATGTTGTCGCCCGCGCACTTGTCTATGGAGCCGCCCAGGCGGAAGATGATGTTCTGCATGACCGTGAAATAGCGGTTGAGCAGGGTCATGACGTCCTTGGGGCTCATCTTGGCAGACAGCTTCGTGAAGCCGACAATATCGGAGAAGATGATGGTGCCTTTTTTCTCCGTGCCTCCCAGATCTGGGGTCACTGTGCCCTTCAGCATCTGATCCACCAACTGCGGCGTAAGGAAGCGCGACAGTTGCTCGCGGTAGGCCGCTTGGGCCGCCGCCTCGCGGGCCAGGTCCGAATTCGAGACCACCACTGCGATCTGTCCGGCCAGCGCGGTCATGATACCCAAATCGTCCTGAGTGAACGCCTGGTGCGCCTTCCGCGTTTCCAGGTACAACAGGCCCAGATCCTTTTCGCCGGCCAGCAGGGGCGAGCACATCCCGGAGGCGATGTCTATCAGCGACATGCTCCCCCCTTTTTCCATCAGCACCGAAATATGTTGCGAACGCACCTGGTTGACCACGGTTCGGGAGATCCGAAACGCGCCTTGCGAGGCCCCTGTGGCGCGCAGCACGTCCAGGGCCAGCCCCCGCTTGCGTTGCGCCAGCTCCGAGTCCTGGTCGGACTCCGGCGTCACCAGCGGTGGCAGCGAGCCGTCGGGACCATAGATCACGGCCGCGGCCCGGTCCGCCTGGGGAAAAACCTCAAAGAGTTTATCTATGCACGTGTTCAATAATTTCGGCAGGCCGAGGCTGGAGCCCAGTGCCTGGCCCATTTCCACCAGAAATTTCAGCCGCTTGGCCACGCTCTTCAGCGTGTTGACATCCTGGCTGACAATCTCTGCCTCGGAGACCGCCTGGACCTTGGCGTTCTGAACGAAGCTGAGCGCGACCTCCTCGTCCTCCAGCTTGACCGCGGACGGGGGGCCCTTGTCTTCCTCGGGCTCCGCCAACTCCAGACGCAGCGTGGTCTCGCCGACGGTGATGGTGTCGCCGCCGTGCAGCGGCACGGGGACGTTGGCCTGCAAGGGCTCGCCGTTAAGGAGAGTCCCATTGTTCGAGTGGTTGTCTTCAACGATGAACGTGCCCGCGGGCGTGCGCTCGACCTTGCAGTGCTTCCGCGAGGCCATCGGGTCGTCCAGTTTCACCTGGCACTCGAAATGCCGCCCGATGAGCGCTATGGCGCCTAACGGATAGCGCGTGGAGCTGCCATCAGGCGCGGTCACAACAATCTCTGCCACTGCCGTTGCCATAGCTTAGCTGCCTTAATTAGTAGTCAGTGACTAGCGGTTAGTGGTTGGTGACTAGCAGCCAAGCCCTCGCCACTCGCCACTCGCCACTAACCACAAACCACTGACCACTAACCACTCGTCTTATGTACCCGCCCCAGAGGACAAGTCAAGCCCTATGTGCTCGAAAACGCTCCACCGTCCTGCGCAGGCCTTCGGCGCTCGTCACCACTGCGCGGTAGCCGAAATCACGCTTGGCTTTGGCGAGGTTGTAATAGTGCGAACAGGACAAGGCGCGGGCCAGGAAGCGGGTCAGAGGCGGTTCGCCGGTTTTCCCCAGCCACGTGCAGGCCCGCTCCAGGCCCGCTCCGGCAGCATAGGCCAGAGGGGCAGGGAGGCGCTTGGCGGCCGGCGGCAGGCCGAGTTCCTTGAGCAGCGCATTGACCCAGTCCCAAAACACCACGGGCTCGTCGTCGCTGATGAAGTAGGCCTCGCCCGCCACGCGCTTGGGCGACATGGCATCGCAGGCCAGCAGATGCGCCAGGGCGGCATTGTCAATGTACGTCAGCGCCACCCTGTTCCGGCCCGGACCCACGATGCACAGACGCCGTTTCCCGGCGCTGGCGATGAGCCGCGGCAGAAAGTGCGGGTCGGCAGGGCCCCAGAGCAGCAAAGGGCGCAGGCTGCAAGCCAGCAGTCCATCGCTGCCGCTGGTCCTGAGGACGAGTTGCTCGGCGCGGGCCTTGGTTTCGGAGTACTGATCGTAGAAACGGGCGGGATAGGCAGCGCGTTCATCTATGCCGCACTGGTCCCTCAAGTTGAAGACGACGCTCGCCGCGCCGGCGTAAAGGAACTTCTCCACGCCGCGCCGTTTGCACGCCTCGAGGACGTGCTGCG
>JBEKKG010001141.1:0-2548 GCA_050010835.1 Planctomycetota bacterium | reverse complement strand
GCGGTCGGAGGGGCTGTTCTCCCTTGTTGTCATGTATGCCAGCCGATTCCGCAACTGCGCATTTACGGAACGGAATCGCATCGGAGGCAGACGTAATAAAAGGGGGAGCCGAGGGCCGCGGGCAACCTTACGGCGGGAAATTCATGCCGCGCAGAAGGCCTTGGAAGCGCAGAGAGGCGAGCACGGGCTACTTCAAGCGTTTCACCGCTGCGCGGGCTTCGGCGATTTGCGGCAGCTTGGCTGTGGAGTTCTCGAAGTGGCCGACGAAGTTCTGGTAGGCGCTGAGGGCTTCGGTTCTCTTGCCGGTTTGCTCCAGCACCTTACCCAGGTAAAATTGGCCCAGGAAAAAGGTTAGAAAATCAGGGGTGACTATCGCGGGATGCGAAAACGCCTGAAAGCCATGGGCCATCAATGCGCATCGGATGTGTTGCTCGGCTTCGGGCATTGCTCCTGATTCCAGATAAGCGCGTCCAACCTCCAAGTCAACCATGGGGCGGAACTGGTTGCCAAGCTGTTGCCAGCCCGCTATCACTTCCTGAAACCGGCCTGCATAAGCTGCCGCAAGCAAACGATCCAGGTCAACAAATTTCTCCGCCATATACTCGCCGAGCGGTGGTGTTAAAGACGCCCGCAAAGCATCGAACTCCTTCGCCGCCGCTGGATCATTCTTCAAGAGAAGATAGGCCGTCCCTCGCACACTGGCGGCCCAAGGTCCCGCGTGACGGCGTCCCAGGGCCAATGCAGCCTCCGGTTGGCGCTGCTCGAAGAAGATCTGGGCCGCTTTGAACAACGGCTCGGAGGCTGCCTCCGGCGTCTGAGCCTCGAGAAGCCCCGCTTCCTCTTCGTAGCGCGCCACGGCTGCATCAAGACGTCCCCGGCTGACTTCGATATCGCCGAGCAAATCTGCGACGCTTGCCCTCGCCCCATAGGCTGTCCCTCGCACACTGGCGGCTAAGGAACCAGCGGAGTCGCTGGCATACCGCATTATCGACAGGGCGGTGGGTTCGGCCAGCGAATATTGCCTCGCCCACAAGCAAGTGAAGACGATTTTTTCCGAAGAGCCCCACTCCCAGCTCGGGTTGATTTCCCGGTTTTGCCGGTAGGCCGCCAGAGCCTCCTCATACCGCCCATTAAACGCCAGCACGTCCCCACGAGAATCAAAGGGGTTGGGGTCATTGGGGGGGAGCATTGTTGCATAGCGACCCAACGCGTCGAGCGCTTTCGGCACGTCGCCCTCGTACCCGTAAGCGTAGCCGAGGAAGAGATAACTTGTGGGCTGCCCCTCATCCAAGCGCAGTTCTTCCTGGGCCAGCGGAAGGAGCTCCGAGAGCCTCCACTCGCGCTCGAGGATCTGGCCGAGCTGCCATCGCGGCGCAGCTTCGCGGGGGAACTCGCGCCGAACCAATTGGAGTACTTCTTCGGCGTCTTCCAACCGGCCGTCGTAGCGCAGTTGGACGGCCTGGATCATCATTTTCTGCTGTCGGGGCAGCGACTGCCGGTCCGAAATCTCCCGGGCCCGCGCCACGGCGCGTCGGGCCGCCGGAAGGTCCCCGGAAGAGTAGAGCACACTGGACAGCATGAAGTAGGCCATGGCGAATTGTGGATCCAGTTCCGTGGCGTGTCGGTACGCGGCGGTCGCCTGCTCAAAAAGCATGCGCTCAGTAAAGCTGAGTCCTTCTTCGTAGGCGTGCAGAGCCTCGAGGTTGGGCGTCAGGCTGGCGGCAACGTTGGGCCGTCCGGGCGCTTCGTTTGGATCGAGACCGGCCAGGATGCCCGCCGTCGCCTGGTCCACCATGCCGAACACCGCCTGGAAGTTCTCGCCCTCCACCTTGTCAGCGAAAAGCAGTACCCCCGTGGCGGTGTCTTGGGCGCGTAGGTCCAAGCGCAGTCGCGACCCAACCTTCAGCAATGAGCCGCTCAGGAACATGTCCGCGTGCGCTTCCTTGGCCACAGCCTGCGAATCGCTGGGCGGCAACCGCCCTTCGCCCTTCGTCCGGCGGTTGATCAACTCACGCACCCGCTCGGTCGAAATCACCTCCAGCGTCTTCGCCTGCGCCAAGTCTGTGGTGAGCAGTTCAACGACCCCGCTGTCCAGCCACTCCAGCGTGCGGTCATCCGTCATGTTCTGGATGGAAATCACGGCCAGCGCTTTCCGAGCGCTGGTGACGCGCGGAGGACGGGAGAGCCAGTACCCGACGAGTGCTGCCAGGATGATGGCTGCGCTAGCTAGGGCGATTACCGGCCTCTGCCAGGCCCCTCGTAAGCGAGTCGCCGGTGGGGAGACCGGCGCGGCAGCCTCCGCTCGCCCCAAATCCGCGTCGCGCTTCAGGCGCTTTAGGTCCGTCCGCAGTTCGCAAGCGCTCTGATAGCGCATCTGCCGGTCTTTCTCCAGCGCCTTGTTGATAATCTCCTCCAACTTGGGTGGCAGTTCGGGATTCAGACGCACCGGTGAGGTCGGCGCTTTGTGGAGTATCGCGTCAAAGATCAGAACGGAAGTCGTTCCAGTGAAGGCCGGATGGCCGGTCGCCATCTCGTAGGGCACCGCGCC
>JBEKKG010001140.1:0-2549 GCA_050010835.1 Planctomycetota bacterium | reverse complement strand
CGTCGGAACTGAAGGACAAACAGGTCGCGCCGTCATTATAGGGAAACGGACCGAAACCGACGGGGCACTTTCGCTCTAGGTGACAAAGGAGTTTTCCCGTTTCCGTGCTCCAGACCGCCACCCCGTCGGCATTCGTACCTTTGTGGAACGTATCGCCGGCGACGAGCTTCCCGTCTCTAGAGACAGCAAGATGTCCACAGCCATCACCCCGGTCATCGAAGGGCGCAGAGAGTTTTGAGCGCTGCGCATCCCAAGCCCCTTCGCCTGTGGCAAAGAGGTTCCGGCGCACGGCAACAACACTGCGGAAGTCCGGGCCGTGCCGCGGCAGGTGAAAGGCCTGCTCGGACCGCGTTCCGCTCACAGGATCAATAGCCCAGCAGAGGTCTGTGTTCTTTTCTCGCCAGATGACTAACCGTGCGTCTGGCGAAATTGAAAGTTCTGACCTGAACGGCGCTTAGATAAGACCTAAAACTCTCTTGCCCAAGCGCTTACGACGGGGCGGGCTGGGCAGAGTTTCAAAGATGACTTGGCGGCTGAGGGCTTGCATCTGGCGAAGGATTTCCTGCGCCTGTTGCCAGTTATCTATGGCCTGCTTCAACGCCTCATATTGCTCCCGGGACAGGGCGACGGACACGGTCTTGGCCTTGACCTTGCGGGTCCACTGATAGCAGGGGCCGCCGGCTCCGGGACCCCGGTCCTGGACATAGCCGTGGCTGATCCAGCCCAAGCGCCCCAAGCGGGCGCGCAGTCGCGCATATTCGGCTGTAATCTGAAGAACGTCAGCTTTCATGAATACCAATGGTAACCGGTGCGTCAATAGAGGCGGTATATATACTGCTCTATGCACACGCCCTTCTTTCCCGCCTTGCGCGCCCGCCTCGCCCCCATGGGTCGCCGGGTCGAACAACTCCGCCAACAAAGCCTCTGCCACCTGGAACGGCTGCTTAATCCATTCCTGCCGCCCGGGTTGCTCTCCCAGGCCGATGAGGGCCCCAACAGCCGCGAGCGCGTCTTTAGCGTGCGCCGCACCTTCTTTGGCTTTCTCTACCAGGTGCTCACGCCCAAGACCTCCTGCCGCGAAATCGTCCGCCAAGTCCAAGCGCTCTTTGCCCTGCACGAGGCGGGCCCGGTTGATGAAAGCACCAGCGCCTACTGCCAGGCCCGAAAACGTCTCCCCCTGGACCGGCTCTGCCGCGTGCGGGTCGCCGTGGCCGCCGCAGGCCAAAGCATGGCCCAACTCTGGCACGGGCTGCGCCCCAAGGTCATGGATGGCACCACCACCAGCGCCCCCGACACGCCCAAAAACCAACGGGCCTATCCGCAATCGGCCAGCCAGAAGCCCGGCTGCGGTTTTCCCCTCATCCGCCTGGTCGGGGTGTTCAGCCTCTCCACCGGCGTGCTGCTCGACTACGCCAAAGGCAACAAGCACCAGCACGAACTACGGTTGCTGTGGAAGCTGCTCGACCAGTTCAAGCCCGGCGATCTGGCCGTGGCCGACCGGGGCTTTTGCAGCTACGTGCTCCTGGCCGTGCTGCTGAAGCTGGGCGTGGCCAGCCTCTTTCGCCTGCACCAGCGCCGGCCGGCCGACTTGCGCAAGGGCAAACGCCTGGGCAAAAATGATCGCCTCTTTACCTGGCTCATGCCGCCCCAAAAACCTCGCTGGTTGCCCCAGTACTGGTGGAAGCGAATTCCCCCTGAGCTGACGGTTCGGGTCATTCGCTTCCGGTTGTGCAACCCAGGCTATCGGCCCGAATCGGTCACGATGGTCACTACCCCGTTGGACCCCCAAGAGTATCCCGCCCGGGACATCGCTCTGCTCTACGCCCGGCGCTGGAAAATTGAACTCTGGTTTCGCGACATCAAAACCTCGATGGGCATGGAGGTACTGCGCGGTAAATCCCCCCAACTGCTGCACAAGGAACTGGAAATGTTCTTCATCGCCTACAACCTGATCCGCTGCCTCATCCTCCAGGCCGGCGTCTGCAACGACGTGGAAGTGGACCGCATGAGCTTCAAAGGCACCGTTGATTCGGTGCGCCAATTCAGCCTGGGCATCGCCCAGGCCCGTTCAAAAAAGAAGCAGAGCCAACTCATCGTGGAACTGCTGGAAGTCATCGCCCGCGATCAGGTGCCCGAGCGCCCTGGTCGCAGGGAACCCCGCGCCGTCAAACGCCGTCCCAAAGCCTTTCCGTTGCTCAACAAACCACGCGATGAGTTTAAGGAAATCTTCCACCGCAATCGCTATTGGAAAAATAACCCCAGGAAATCCTGTGCCTAAACTTAGCGCCATTCAGTTCTGACCTGTCAAATTCTTCGGGCCACCGGTGCCACAAATCGAGAGTCTCGAGGCGGCTCAATTCCCAGATTTTGACCGTTCCACGCTCATCCATTGATGCAAGACGCTTGGCATCAGGACTGAATGCGACACCGCAGACCGGATTGTAGTGCCCGCGGAGCAACTGCCGCCGAAAGGGTGGCAGGGTCTCGATTATTTGCACAGTGCAGTCCATCGAACCTAGGGCGAGATAGTGGTCGTCGAGGCTGGTGGA
>JBEKKG010001139.1:0-2559 GCA_050010835.1 Planctomycetota bacterium | reverse complement strand
TGGCCAATCAAGACCCGCTTGACACCGGTCTGTTCAAGACCAGCGACAAGTCCGACGCATTGTACATACTCGGCGAGACATACCAAAAGATCTGTGACCGCATCGGGCTTGCATCGTCCGATCCTCTGCTAGCCGCGAAGGTAGCGGATAGCCAGGGTTGGGCCAAGAAGGCGGCACAGTTATACCTGAAAGCTGCCCAACACGAGCCGATGCACGCCACTATCTTCTATCCTTTCGCGCGCGTATTGTCTTGCTTGGGATACAAGGCGGCGTCGGAAGCGGCGCTCGATCGCTATCGGTCGTTGGTACCATGCAAGAAAGGCGGATTGGACTGTAATATTCAGGCTTGTCTGCCCGCACAGCCGGAGGCAAAACAGTTGAAGGTGAATTTCGAAGCGGAACTACGTGGCTTGCCGCCGGTAGAACCAAAATCAGCGCCTCTGCTGCCAATGATGAACCGGGAGGTCAACGAGCAACTGCGAAAGCATGCCCTCAGAGTGCCTCTCCAGAACATCGGCGCGCAACTCCTGTGTTTTCAATAAATTGGCGGTTCGTGCCTTGCGCCGATGTTCTGACATCAGGGATAGCGGTCTCGGGCTATACATGCTCAGATGACAGCAGGGAAGCGTTTTTCCGCAGCCTGTTTAGCCCCACTGTTACAAGGGCTTCCTGATTATTCCCGCCCGTCCGGCAGTCCGTCAAAAGCGTCCCAGCGTGGTGAGAAATCCCAGCTAGAGTCTGTATGGAAACCCATCCAAGCCGACGCGGCTTGGCCGCCCGCTGTGCGGAAAGCCTCGGGCTTTCCGCACGGGAAGAAGATAATTTGTTCTTTTCCACTTGCTGGACGGAAAGGCTGAGCCTTTCCGCACAGTCCGCGTGGTGGAGCAGAGCCGCTGACCGTAAAGGGTTGTCACACAAACTCTTTAGGGGGAAGGCCGAACATTTGGCTTGACAATTCTTCCAACATGACCTATGGTCATATGCGAGAGTAGGTCATAGTTGATTAGGGGTCATTTATGTTGCGAGACGAGCAAGCCAATATTGAGCGCATTGCGGATGAACGGAAACCCATCCTAAGCCGCCGGGAGCGCCATCGGGCCGAAACCCGGGCGCGCATCCTGCAAACTGCTCTTACTCTCTTCGCACGCCAAGGCTTCGCCGCCACCCGCGTCGAGCAGATCACCGAAGCTGCCGATGTGGGCAAGGGGACTTTCTTCAATTACTTCCCTACAAAAGAACACGTGCTGGCAGGGTTTGCGGGAAGGCAAATCGGGAAGATTCAAGGGGCGCTGGAGAAAGCGCGGCAGGGCGCGGCGCCCATCCGCGAGCTCCTCTTTCACCTTCTGCTGTCCCTGGAGAACGAGCCCGGCCTGAATCCCGAGCTGACACGCAGTCTTCTGGTTGCCTTGCTCTCCAGCCAGGGGGTTCGCGAGCTTGCGAATCCCAACCTGGAGCGCGGCCGGCAACTCCTGGCCGAGATCCTCGCGCTGGGCCAGCAACGAGGGGAAATCCGGGCGGCAGCGAACCCCATCGAGCTGGCGCGCTTTTTCCAGTTGAGCGCCTTCGGCACCATGTTCCTGTGGTCGCTCCACCCCGCGCCGAAGCTCCCGGAGTGGCAGCGTTCGACATTTGAGCTGGTCTGGTCGGCGCTGGCGGCGAAAGCAAAAAACCAGCCCAAGGAGAAGCGGCCATGAAGGACAAAAAGAAATTGATTGCCGGCCTTCTCGCCCTGCTCGTTGTGGCAGCCGCAATCTTCTACGTCATCCACGCCGGCTCTGCCCATGCCGGCACTATCCGGCTCTCGGGCAATATCGAGGTGACCGACGCCGAAGTGAGTTTCAAGATTCCGGGCCGGGTGGTGGCCCGCCTGGTAGACGAGGGCGAGATCGTCAAGACCGGCCAACTCGTGGCTCGTCTCGACAGCGCCGAGCTGGCTCAAGAAGTGGCTCTCCGGAAGGCGGATGCTCAGACCGCGCAAGCCGCGCTGGAGGAGCTCGTGGCAGGGTATCGGAAAGAGGACATCGCGCAGGCCGAAGCCGCCGCCCAGCAGGCTCAGTCCCGCCTGGAAGAAATGCTGGCGGGATCGCGTCCCCAGGAAATCGCTGCCTCCCAGGCGACGGTGGAGCGGGCAAAAGCTGAGACGGAGCGCGCCAAGGCAGATGCGGCCCGCTACGAGGCGCTGGTGAAAAAAGACGAGGTTTCCCAACAACAATACGACGCGGTGCGCACCACCTACGAAACCGCCCTGGCAAGGCAAAAAGAAACCGAGGAACAGTTCAAGCTGGTGAAGGAAGGCCCGCGAAAAGAGCAGATCGAGCAGGCTCGCGCGGCCATGGTGCAGGCGAAGGAACACTTCCGCCTGCTTCGCAACGGCCCCAGGAAAGAAGACATTGAACAGGCACGCGCCCGGCTCGAGCTGACCGAGGCCGCGCTGGCCGAGGCCGAGACACGATTGAGCTATGCTACGGTGAACTCGCCGCTCTCCGGCGTGGTTCTTTCCAAAAACGTCGAGCCCGGTGAATACGTTTCGGCGGGAACCCCCATCGTCACGGTCGCTGA
>JBEKKG010001138.1:0-2559 GCA_050010835.1 Planctomycetota bacterium | reverse complement strand
AGGCCCGCGGCGACTTTCAGATAGAACTGCTCGACCGCCGCCAGCATCTGCGCGCGCGCCTGCTCGCGCGCATCGAAGTCGCTCGCCCCCAGTTGTTTCTGCGCCTCCTCCAAGGTCTTCAGGAGATCCGCGGCCTGCGGCGCTCCCGGTTCCGCTGCGCTTCCGGCGATACAACTGAGCGAGAGCAGCACCGCGGCTGCCAGTAGTGTGGATCGAGTTGTCATTGGAGTTGCTCCTTTCGTTCACCCTCTCCCCTGTGGGGAGAGGGCCGACGTGAGCGAAGCGAACGCGGGGTGAGGGGGTGAGGATGAGCGTAGAGCGGCCCCCTCACCCGGCGCTAAAGCGCCACCCTCTCCCCACAGGGGAGAGGGTAAACGATTTCCTCTATCGTATCTCATCTCACCTGCGGCGGCTTGAGCGGCATCGGGCCGGCGTTCTCGGCGTGGTAGATGCGCGTCAACTCCTCGAAGGCCTGCTTCAGCGGCTCCCCCGCCAGCTTGCCCTTCCTTTCGAACATCTCTTTGTCAATGAGCGCACGCAGGAAAAAGATGCGCCAGCGCCAGCTCTTGCGGGCCTGGGGAGTCATCTTTTCTTCGGACTGGGAGACCAGCTCGAACGCGCGCACGGCGCTGTCTCGAATACCGCCGCGGCTGTGGTTCTGCTCGAAAATTCGGACCGCCTCAAGCAGGTCCGCGGCTGCGTCAGGCGCAAACTCGAAGGCCGCATACTCCTGCACTGTCTCTTCGGCCTTGCGCTCGGGGTCCCAGTAGAACTGCGCGCAGATGGCCTTGTTGAGGTCCTCATAGATGCCTTCCGAATACGGCGCGCCGCCCGCGGCCTTGTGTTTGATGCGGTCCCAGAGCCGCTGGAAATGGGCCGGGGCGGGGTTGGCGCCGTAGCCGCCCCAGGGATTCATGCCGAACATGCTGATCTCCGGAAAGTTCAGCAGCGGCAGGCCGCCCGGCACGCCTGTTTCGAGAATGTACTTGGGGAAGTAGTTGTCGTGTCCGTCGCTCATCAGGTATGAGGCCCAACTTTTGTCCTCGCTCGCAAAAACCTTGGCCAGGCCGGCCCACTCGCCGTCCGGGTTGGCGTCGTTTTCGTTCTCGAAACACCACGTGGACAGGATGGTCTTGGCGGCGGGGAACCTGGCGCGCACATGCTGCGCCAGCTCCTTTGCCAGCGCGGCGAATCCGCGCGCGCCCCACGGCCAGCACTGCGGGCAGGCGCAGCCGCCTTCGTCGTAAGGCCAGAAGCCGAAATAGTCGAGGCCGGTGTCCTTGAACTGGTCCAGAAGCTCGTCATAAAGCTGGAAGAGCGCCTTGCGCGCCTCGGGCTTGCTGGGGCACAGGTTGACGCCGAAGTTCCCTCTGAAGTTCCCGGGGACCTTGGTGGCCTTTAGCTCGGCCGGAGTGTTCTTGTAGCCTTGGTTCGGGCATTCGAGGAGCCCGACTTGCAGCCCGCTCTGCCGCGCGGCGGCCAGCACAGTCTTGAATCTGCCAAGCCACTTCTGCGCCGCGGGGTCGCTGAGGCCATTGAATTGGATCGGCGGGTAAGCAACGATGATCGTATTGTAGCCCCACAGGCCCAGGTCCTGGACATAGTGCTGCACGTCCTCCAGTGGCGCGGCCTCATAGAAGTTGTTGAAGTGCGTGGCCAGGTACACGGCCCGGATCGGACACTTCGGCGTCTGCGTGCCCCGCCAACCCCCGGCCCTGAACCCGCCCTGCTCAAAGCGGGACCCGCGCAGGAGCTTGCCGATGCCGTAGAGCACCCCGCGCTCGTTGTCCCCGGCGATACGGATCGCGCCGCCGTCCGCGCCGCTGATTTTGAAGCCGTCGTTGCCGATCCCCGGTTCGACGGCCAGCTCCACGGCCAGCGCCGCCGTGCCGCTGGTGGAGACCGTGGCTGCGCAGCGCTGGACAATCTGCCGCTCCAGGATGCCCGCGATTTTCTGCAATACCGGGCCAGGCTCATCCGGCAGGACGATCCTGACCGAGTTGACCGCAGTGCCGCTTGTTTCCGCCGCCATCGTGAATGCGCCCCCCGCAAAGAGAGCCAATGCTGCTAGAAGTGCCGTCCGCGCGCTCGTCATGCTTGCGTTCCTTGTTGCTACAAGGAATGTTTACCACAGAGCGCACAGAGAACACGGAGAATATGGAAAAAAACAGCCAGCCGCCGTGGCACAGGCTGTCAGCCTGCCTTTCTCACCACAGAGACACAGAGGCACAGAGAACACCAGTCAGATTGGGACAACGAGTGCCGAAATCCTATTTCCACTCTGTGTCTCTGTGCCTCTGTGGTGAAAAATCCGGGTTAGCCTGTGCCACTCGGCCGGAGCGGTTCATTCTTCCCATTCCTCCTAAGAATCCTATAGCATCCCGGCATGTTTTTTGGAAATGTGTTGACCTCGTGCCCCTGGCAAGTACACTAATCCCTGACTAGACCCAAAACAAGCGCATTGTAATAGGCGCGCGGCAGCGTGAAAGCGCAGGTCGGCGGGGCGGGGCGCGGCGACACTTTCTTCCGCCCGTCCGCGCAACGGTTCCCTTGGTTGCT
>JBEKKG010001137.1:0-2560 GCA_050010835.1 Planctomycetota bacterium | reverse complement strand
GCGCGCTCACATCACAGCGTGGCGAGGGAAGGCGCCCTGGTCCACCGATGCTCAGGTCGAGCAAGATCTTGTCTTGTCGCGGGCACTCGTGGAGATCTCTTCCGACCCGCTGCTCGGCTCACAGTTGGCCTTTCGCGGCGGAACTGCTTTGCACAAGCTCTACCTCCTCCCGGCGACACGCTACTCGGAAGACATTGACCTCGTACAGACGCAGGCCGGCCCAATCGGTCCGGTGATGACGGCGTTACACGCGCGGCTTGACTCCTGGCTCGGAGAACCGCGCCGCAAGCAGGCCCAAGGTGGGGTGAGCTTCATGTACCGGTTCGACTCCGAGATCCCTCCGGTCACACCGCTCCGGCTGAAGGTCGAGATCAATACGCGTGAGCACTTTTCGGTTTGCGGATTCGTGCGGCAGCGCTTCGATGTGGACAATCCCTGGTTTACCGCCGGAGCCGAGCTTCTCACATACAGCTTGGAGGAACTGCTCGGCACGAAACTGCGAGCGCTCTACCAACGCAAGGATGGCCGTGACCTGTACGACCTCGCGACGGCGTTGACGAAGGCAGCGGGCTTGGATGTCGACAAGACGATTCAATGCTTTCGGCAGTACACGACCCGGGCGGGCGCGCGGATTTCCCGCGCGGAGTTCGAAGCGAATCTCCTCGGCAAGTTGGCCGACCCTGTGTTCCTCACCGACGTTGGCCCGCTGCTCGCAGCCGAAACCGAAGAGCGGTTCGACGCTGCCCGCGCCGGCGAAGCTGTGCTGGAGCACTTCATCGCCCGCCTGCCAGGCGAGCCCTGGAAGGGCCCGCGCTGACCACAAGTCCGAATCTCCATTTTGGCCTTGCCGTTGGCACTGAGTACGCACGCGGTTGCCTGCTGCTTTTTCGAGCCGCTGGCGAGGCGCGACGCCTTGGCACGGCGTGCCGGTCTCTCCCTCCTAGTGTCACTTCGCACTCTGCCGCCCGAGTCCTCAAAGAGGCGGAGCGAGGGCTGAAAGCTGCCATGTACCTTGACTGGTGGTTCCCTGATCGCCGAGACCGTCAACAAGCGAGGCTGGCAGTTGGAAAGTGGGGTTCCAGGGGCCCAGGGGCATAGGCGCCGAAATAGGCCCGACGGGAAGGACAACGGCGATGAATTGGTGGGTGATGGGTTGTTTTGTACAGCGAGTTGCGCCATCTAAAATATGACTGAGATGGCATCTGTTGAGCCAAATAGAAACCTGACCGAAACGCGTGGGCTGTACAGGGTAGCGGTGAGATGCCGAAGGCTCTGGCAGAATGGACATGCACTCACGCGAGCAGTACCTGGAAACGCTGCGGGAAGAGTACCGGCGGGCCAGCAAGAAGCAGAAGACGAAGCTGTTGAACGAAGCGCGGAAGCGCACCAGGTTGAATCGGAAGGTACTGATAGGCAAGCTGGCGCATCCGGCTCCGGTGAAGAAGGCAGCCAAGTGGCGCAGCCGGCGGAAGAGCTACGGCGCGGAGATCAAGGCGCCGCTGGCGCGAGTGGGGGAGATTTTCGATTTCCCTTGTGGGCGAAGGCTGGTGGCGATCCTAGGCGAGCAGGTGGACCGCTTGCGGAGCGCGGGCGAGCTGCGATGCAGCGAGCGGGTAGCCCAGTTGCTGAAGAAAGTCTCGGCCCGGACGCTGGATCGGCGGCTGGTGCACGAGCGGAAGGTGTGGCAGTTGAAGCGGCAGCGGCGGCCGCCAGTACACCCCTTGTTGTATCAGCGCGTGCCGGTCAAGTTGCCCAACGAATGGGACCGGGAGCAGATGGGCAACTTGCAGATGGACTTTGTGCTGCCCTGCGGGCGATCGACGGCCGGCGAGTATCTGCACACCATGTCGGTGGTGGATATTGCCAGCGGGTGGTGGGAAGGCGAACCGCAGATGGGGCGCTCGCAGAAGGCCAGCGAGGAGAGCTTCGACCGGCTGCGGCGGCGCTTCCCGTTTCGGGTTCGCGAAGTGCACCCGGACAACGACTCGGCCCTGCTGAACGAGCTGCTCCGGAACTACTGCCACAAGTGGCGGATCGCCATGTCCCGGAGTCGGCCGTACGAGAAGAACGACAATGCCTGGGTAGAGCAGAAGAACTGGACGCACGTACGGAAACGGGTGGGCTACCGGCGCTACGACACGACCGCCGAACAGGAGTTGTTGCGAGAACTGTATCCGCGATGGGCCGACTATCAGAACTTCTTTCAGCCCGTGATGAAGTTGAAGGAGAAGACGCGGGAGGGCGGGAAGGTGCATCGCGTCCACGACGAGGCCAAGACGCCCTATCAACGTCTGCTGGCCTCCGGGGTGCTGAACCGGAAGCAGCGCGAGCAACTGGAAGCCCGCTACCAGGCGCTGAACCCAGCCGCGCTATGGCGCCAGATCCAAGGGCTGAGGGATCGATTGTTCGATTTGGTCGAGGCCCAAGGCCAGGCCGACCTGCCGCGGGTGCGGCAGCGGGGGCCGGACATCGAGCTAACGCGGGCTCGGAATCAGCGGCGCCGCGCCGCGGTCCAGGGCTGAGGAAAGGCAGAAGGCGGTGCACCGGGCAAACTGCGCCC
>JBEKKG010001136.1:0-2560 GCA_050010835.1 Planctomycetota bacterium | reverse complement strand
GGCGAAGGCCGCGCGGGCTGGAAACCTGCGGCCGGCCTCTTTCTGGGCGCGCTGGCGTCCAGCGCCGCATTTCTTCTGGCGCTGGGCTGGTTCTCGTCCGGGCTGGTTTATGGAGCGGCCTATTCGCTGGCCGGCAGCGTGAGTTCCGTCCGCAGAGTGGCGGGTCTCACGTTTCTGGAACGGCTCCTGGGCCCCTTGCTGCGCCGTTTTCCGGCCATCATGGTTCTGATCGTAAAGGACCTCAAAACTTTCCTGCGCGATCCCGCCCAGTGGTCGCAGGTGCTCATCTTCTTCGGCATCCTGACGCTCTACATCGGCAACCTGCGCAACTTTCGCTATCCGCTGGAGCAAGCGTTCTATCGCAACCTGATCTCGTTCCTCAACCTGGGCGCGACCTGCATGACTTTGGCGACGCTGACCAGCCGCTTTGTCTTTCCGCTGGTCTCCCTGGAGGGCCGCAGCTTCTGGGTGCTGGGGCTGGCGCCCATACAGCGCCGGCAGATGGTCCTGGCCAAGTTCTACTACTCCTTTGGCGGCGCGGCGCTGCTGACGTTGTCGCTGGTGGCGCTGTCCAATTACGTTTTGCGGGACGCCGGCGAGGTGCTGTGGATTCAACTGGCCACCGCAGTGCTGCTGTCGCTGGGGTTGAGCGGCCTGAGCGTGGGCATGGGTGCGTACTTCCCCAGTTTCAACGAGCGCAATCCGTCCAAGATAGTCTCCGGCTTCGGGGGCACGCTGACCTTGATCCTGGCCATCACGCTGGTGATCTTCACCATCATCGGCGAGGGGCTGGTGTGCCACCGCTACCGTGTGCTGGCCGCGGGCGACGATCCCGTGCGGGTTGAAGCGCAAGCACGCGCGATCCTGATACTGGCCATGGCGGCCGTCGCGGCGCTCAACCTCCTCGCGGCCTACATCCCCATGAAGCTGGGGATTCGCGCGTTGGAAGAAGCGGAGTTCTGAGATGATGAAACCGACCATGAACTACCTCGAGCACCCCATCAGGACATTCCTTGACGACTTGGCCGCCCGCACGCCCACGCCGGGTGGGGGCAGCGCCAGTGCGCTCGTCGGCGCGCTGGGCGCGGCGCTCGGCAATATGGCCGCGGCTTTCACTGTGGGCAACAAGAAGTTCGAGGCAGTTTGGCCGCAGGCGGCGAAGCTGAACACCAAGCTCGGGGAGTTGTGCGGACGATTCGAAGCGCTCGTCCAGGAAGACATCGCCGCCTACGGCATGTGTTGTGACATAGCGCGCGCCGTGCCTGCAAGGACAGCCGAGGAAAGGGAGAAACTCCGCCTCCTTCGGGGCGCGGCCAGGGAGAAGGCCACGCTCGTGCCCGAGGAGATTGTGGATGTGGCCTGCAAAGGACTGCAACTGGTTGAGGAACTGGCCGCCATAGCTAATCCCAACCTGGCTTCCGATCTGGCAGTGGCGGCGTATTTTCTCGAAGCCGCGGCCCGCGGCGCCGGGATACAGGTGTTGTGCAATTGCGGGGCGGACGATAATAAAGAAAGGAGCGCCGGCCGCCGGGCGGCGATTACGGAAAGGATTCAACAGTGTCAGGCCTCGCGCGAACGCATCCACGCCGCGGTAATGAAAGTGCTCAAGCTATGAAGGCGCCGGCGTTCTTTCTTCTCTTTTCTTGTGCCTTGGCTCTGTTGTTCCTCGCCGGCTGTAAATCCAAGGAGCGCTCTGCAGCGCCGCCGGGCGCTTTGCTGCGGCAGGATGGCGAGCCGCGGGCTGAGGATAAGCGGCTGCTGCTGGCGCAGATAGTCGAGGACTACTCGCCGAGCGTCTTTGACGAAAGCGCGGTCATCGAGGGTGCTCCCTATAAATGGTTTTTGCGCTCGCTGGTGGGCGTGGACCACGACGACCTCAAGGAACACACGAACCAGGACATCACATTCGACAAACTCATGGCCAACCCCGGCCTCTACCGCGGGCAAGTCGTGACGCTCAGGCGCGGCGTGGTCCTCGAAGTTGCGCGCGCCGCCCTGCCGCCCGAATACGGCCTGCCGCCCGGCTATACGGTGTTGCCGGCGGTCTTTGTGGACTCTTTCCGCGACGTTTACGCGCTGCGCATCCTTTGTCCGCCGAAGTCCAAACTTTATGAAAAGCTCGAAAAGGGTATCGAAGAAGATGCTGTGCCGGTGCTGCGCATGACCGGCTACTTCATGAAACTGTACGCGCGCCGCACCGGCGACCCGCATGAGCCGCCCTGGCGCAAGCCGCTCCTGATCTGCCCCGAACCGGCGTTCTCCGTGATGGCCGAGCCGCGCAAAGTATGGGACGACCTGCGCGCTGCGCAGGCCGACAAGCTCCTGGGTGGCCAGCGCATTGACGCGCCCGGCGCCGAGGAGCGGCTGGTGGTCGAGGTGCTGCCAGGAGGGGCCATCCGCGCGGACGGCAGGCTGGCGGGCAGCGAACCGCAGGAGTTCCTGGCTGTGGTTGTCGCCGCTTTCCGCAAGCGCCTCCCGCAGGACCAGGCCGAGCACCCCGCGGCGGTCGTGCTGCTGGGCAAAGGAGCCGAAAGCCCGCGCACGGAAGAGCTCGTCGCCG
>JBEKKG010001135.1:0-2562 GCA_050010835.1 Planctomycetota bacterium | reverse complement strand
CGCCGCCGGCCCGGGTGGGATCGTCACCTCCGACGCAGCCGTGACCGTCAACCCGGCCATTCAAGCTTCGCTGAGCGTCTCGCCGACGGAAGTGCGTTATCACGCGATGGGCGAGAAAGCGGATCAACAAGGCAGCGCCACTATTAACTGGTCCGCCACCGGGGCTGACTCAGTTTCGGTTGATCCTTTCGGCTCCGTGGGGCCGAGCGGTGATCGCACCATCCAAGCCACTCCCACTAAGACGACGACGGGCCCCGTGGATGAAACCGTCACCTACACGCTTCGGGCCACTAACGTTTGCGGAGGATCGGAAACTCGCACCGCGACCTTGCACATTGTGGGTTCGATCGAAAGCATGCAGCCGACCGTAAGCGAAGCCGTGCTCGAAACCAAACTCTCTTTCAACAGCACATACTTCAACTATGACAGGCCCAGCAGAACTGATCCTCAAGGCGGCTTGGTTCCCAGCCAGGAGAATCGCTTGAGAGACGTGGCCTCCAATTTCAAGCAATATCTCGGGTTTCGACCTGAAGCTCACTTGATCCTCGGAGCCCACGCCGACCAGCGCGGCACCTCCGCGTACAATATGGCGCTGACCCAACGCCGTGCTGACCGCGTCAAGAGCTATCTGATCGAACAGGGTGTTCCTGCCGCGGCCCTTGAGACGAAATCTTTCGGCAAAGAAGAGAACCTCACCAGCCAAGAGGTCCTGCAACTCGACGAGGAGAACCCGAACCTCACTCCGGAAGACCGCAAGCGCGTTGCGCACCAAATGAACACCTTCCGGATGGCCAACAATCGTCGCGTGGACATAACCCTCAGCACTACGGGTCAAAAGTCGCTCCGCTACTTCCCGTACAACACGGACGACCTGAACGTGCTGTTGGGAGGAGTCGCCAAACCCGCTGCGAAGCGGCCGGCCAGGAAGAAGGCTCCTGTAAAGAAGTAAGCTCGTGATGATTCGCCGGGGCCGCAATGGCGGCCTCGGCGAGCCCGGCTCCGGCTCGGCGCTCACTGATCGCACACATGCCAAACAGCGGCCTGCATGCGCCACCCGCCTTGCGGAACTCCGCGCCTCCTTCAAGACCCCCGTCTCAAGACGATCCCGCTTTGCGGGACTTCGGTAACCCTTCATCCCGCAAGGCGGGATTGGGTAGAGGGCTTTCACCTGCGAGCCGTCGAACATGCTCGGCGGCCTGGATCTGGTCAGCAGGTCTTTTTGTGTTTTGGTGCTGCTATCGTTGGCGGGAAAAACAGAAAAGCAAAGGAGCTTTCACGCTGCCCAATCCTTGCACAACACTTCCGCCTGTTCGAGGACGGTGATGGTGGCCTTTTCTTGCTTGTCGGGTGGATAGCCGTATTTGCGGAGAACCCTTTTCACCATGCTTCGCAGCTTGGCGCGGACGTTCTCCTTAACGGTCCAATCGATGCTCGTGTTCCTGCGTACTGTCTCAACCAGTTCGCGAGCGATTGCCCGCAGCGTCTCATCCCCCAGAACCTTTACGGCGCTGTCGTTCACTTCCAGGGCATCGTAGAAAGCCAGTTCCTCTTCGGTCAGGCCCAGCTTATCGCCGCGCTTGTGGGCCTCCCGCATCTTCTTGGCAAGTTCGATCAGCTCGGCGATGACTTGCGCCGCTTCAAGCGATCTGTTCTGGTATTGGCGAATCGCTTTTTCGAGCATGTCCGCGAACGAGCGGGCCTCGACCAGGTTCTTTCTGGAGCGAGTCCTGATCTCGTCATTCAGTAGCTTTCGCAGGAGTTCCAATGCCAAGTTCTTGTGCGGGAGTCCACGGACCTCTTCAAGGAACTCATCGGAGAGGATTGAGATATCCGGATTCTTCAATCCTGCCGCCGCGAAGATATCAATTACCTTGTCTGAGGCAACTGCCCTGGACACAATCTGCCGAATCGCGGTGTCAAGGTCTTCCGGCGACCTTGTCCCTTCCGTGGTGGCCTTGGCGAGAACGGCCCTCACCACCTGGAAGAAACCCACTTCATCACGTATCGCTAAAGCTCTCTCGTTAGGCACTGAAAGCGCAAAAGCATTGGAAAGCGCGCTCACGGCCTTGATGTAGCGGTTCTTTCCGTCCTCCTGCCCCAGGATGAATTCCTGAGCGGCAGGAATCACTGCCAATCGCTCTTGCGGCGCACCCATCATGAACTTCGAGTAATCGAAGCCATGGAACATGGCCTTGATGATTTCGTACTTTTCGAGCAGGACGGCAACCGCTTCTTCCTGGTCAATGCCCGTTTCTTCGCGGTCGCCCTCGGTGTAATCGGCGAGGGCTTTCTTCAATTCGGCGGCCAGCCCCAGGTAATCCACGATCAGCCCGCCTGGTTTGTCCTTGAAGACACGATTGACGCGGGCAATAGCCTGCATCAGGCCGTGCCCGCGCATGGGCTTATCGACGTACATCGTGTGCAGGCTGGGCGCGTCGAATCCTGTGAGCCACATATCCCGGACAATCACAAGCTTGAATGGGTCCTCCGGATTCTTGAACCGGTCTGCCAGGGCGGCGCGTCGTGGCTTATTGCGGATATGGGCTTGCCATTCTGGCTTGT
>JBEKKG010001134.1:0-2567 GCA_050010835.1 Planctomycetota bacterium | reverse complement strand
CGGCTCACCCCACTCATCCATCGCGCCCTGCTGGCCGTCCAGCAGGATCACGGTTGCTCCTTTAGCCGCAGCGGCCTTAACCCGTGCGGCGGCCTCATTGCTGATCGAGTAGGCGAACGGGACCACGAGGACCTTGTACTGCTCAAGTTCAGTGAGTTGGTCGGGCCGGTCCAGGAAGAACCAGTCGCCGCTGAAGCCGTGGCGCTGGAGCACGTTGAACGCCGCGCTGTCGGCGAACCAGCCGCGCTGCGCTTCCGCGCCGCGGTTCAGGTTCTGGTCCTCGGACTTGCCGTACCAGTGCTTGACCTGCCACCAGTCCATGCTGCTGCGGGAGGAAAGCAGCGCGAGCTTCTTCGGCGGCCGCGCGTCCCAGACGCCCAGCGCATCCAGGTCCTTGGCCATCGAGTAGACGCGGCGCAGGGCGGAGGAGTTGCCGTAGTCCACGACGTAGTTGAGCCGCCAGTAGTTCGTGCTGCCCGAGCCGTACATCACGTTCCAGAGCGTCGTGGCGTAATAGTGCATGTCGGGATAGCGGCCGCCCATGCCGCCGTCATGGAGCATCGTGCCGCGGCGCCAGCCGTTCGCCGCCGCCGCCATGCGCACGCCATAGGGGTCCATGTAGTCGGCGCCGATCTCCGTGATCCCGCCGCGCGCGCCCAGCACGTCCGGCGGGATGCCCGAGCCTTCGATGAAGGAGCAGGCCGAGGTCCAGACCATGAGCATCGTGCTGGTGTAGACGTTCGGATATTTCTTCTTCAGCTCGCCCGACCAGTATCCGAACAAATCAGCGACGCTCTCGTGGCGCAGCACGATCCACTGGCGGTACTTCAGCGAGTCTTCCTCGCGCTCCGGCACATCGTACCCGAAGCGCTTCTTGTACACTGCGCGCCCGGGGTCGTCCGCCGGCAGGGCGCGGAGGAACGCGCCGCGGTAGTACTGCTCGTCGCTGCTGAGCCCCACGCCGTCGGCGCCGCAGGCCATGATCTCATCCATGATGGCGAGCCAGTTCTTCTTCAAATAGTCCCCGTGAATAATGCTCGGATACTGCTTCATGCCGGGATAGCGGCTCGTCTCCTCCTCGGGGTAATGCCACTTGATGGTCTCGAAAGGCGTGATGTTGTGAATGATCTCGACGAAGGCCTCAAAGCCCTCGGCGTGCAGGGCCTCGATCAGGACCTTGAGGTGGTTTTCGTTGGTGCCGTTGCAGACCTTGCTCGGCCAAGGCATCAGGTCCCAGCAGGAAGAGTTGGTGAGGTCTATCAAGATGCCTTCGACGCCCAGGCGCCTGGCCATCTCCACGGTTTGCTTGAAGCCCTCAGTGTTGCGGTAGTCCTGGAGCTTGCTGTCCTTCTTGCCCGCGTCCACGCCCCACATCCAGAGGTCGGCACAGAGCATGCGCCTGAACTTGCTCTTCTTCAGCTCCGGCACAGCCAACGGCGCCGGGCGCAGGGAGAGCTTGGGCACGTTGGCCGGCGGGCCGGGCGGCGGGAAGAAGACCGGCCAGCCGCCGAAGTTCGCTTTGGCCACGTCCGAGGGCGCCGCGAAGACCTTGACCTCGCTCAGGAATGCCGGCGTGCCGCGAAAGCCGAACGCGCGGCTCTTGAGCGGCCGGATGCGAATGGCCTTGACCGGCGTTTTCTCCGTCGCGAGCGTCAGCCAGCCCTTGCCCGCCAGTCCTTCAGCCTGGCCCAGCGCCAGCCCGTAGATGCCGTCGCCGTTAGCGTCGCCGCGCACGGCCAGCGACTCAACGTTGCCGAGCAGGTACAGGCAGACGCTCTGAATGGGCAGCGGCGCCGGGAAGAGGAAATCCACCGCGGCCGGGCCGTCGCAGCCTGCGACGAACGAGGGGCTCGTCTCAATGTTGCCGTCTATCAGCAGTTTCGGGTCGAACGCGGCCGGTTCCGTGGAAATCCGGCTCAGCGGCGCCACGTCGGTCAAACCCGGCGGGGCTTTGAAGGGCTCCGTGGTAAGTGTGTGGGTCGCTGTGATGGCAGGCGGCTCGTTGGGGCTGGCCGTCAGCGCGGCGTCGTCAATCCAGGCCCGGCCCCAGACGTTCAGCCGGTCCAGCAGGTCCACCGTGTTGCCCAGCTTGACGAGGACGCCGTCCGCGCCTTCGGGGACCTTGGCCCAGGCCGAGTAAGGTTCGTAAGTCTGCAGCAGCGCGAATTCGTTGCGGCTCTCGACCGGGACCTCGAGCTCCCCGAAGCCCATGTTGATCTTCTCGTTCTTTGCGGGCTGCTCGCCCTTGAGGAAACGGAAGACGAGGTTGACCATCCCCTGCCCCTTGCACCAGGCGGACAGGCGCACGGACTTCGTCCCGGGGGGCAGCTTGACGGCTTGGGTGAGGAACTGCGGCCGGAGGTAGTTCCATTCCTCTGTCATCATGCGGACGGCACGCTTGCCGTCATGCGCGTCCTCGACAACCGCGAACGGCCCGCTGAGCTTCTCGTTGTACTCGCGCGTCCAGCCAGCGGGGACGCCGTCCTTTCCGGCCTCCTCGAAGCCGGGGTTCTGCAGCAGGTTCTCCCCGCCAAACACCGGCCAGCAAGCTCCGAACGCCCAAGCGG
>JBEKKG010001133.1:0-2569 GCA_050010835.1 Planctomycetota bacterium | reverse complement strand
TTGGCCGCCAATGCCGGCGGGACGCCGGCGCTCCCAGGACGCACGCGGGCGCGAAACTTTAGCGCTCTGGGGCGAGCCACTTGGTCCCCTACATATACAATACGGCTGGCGGCGCTAAAGTATGGTTTTGGCCTATGGCATGATAATTGCTACAGGCTATCTAAGTAACGTACCGGAAAGGAGATAATAATTTTGCCGCGCTTCGTGCGGAACGGCAAAGGGCAAGAGGGCCAAAGTGCAGAGGGTTAGGGAGTCCTGGACACGACGCACCCAACCACCACCCGGAATCCGAAATGAGCAGAACGGAACCCAGGGTAGAAGTGGTAACGGCGGGCACACGGGCAATGGGATGGAACATGAGACCAGGAACCACCACGCAAGACGCGAGTGGCGCCATCTGCCGCCCCCTTGGGATCGGTCACAGCCCCAGCCGCGTACGCCCCGTACCAATCCGCACACCACTCCCACACATTCCCGTGCATATCATAGAGGCCCAAGGCGTTCGGTTCCTTTTGCCCTACGGGATGGGTTGTGAGCTTACTGTTGGCCCAGTACCACGCGGCCCGCCCCAAGTCAGCCTCTGCATCGCCTGTGTAGTATGCCGTCGTTGTTCCAGCACGGCAGGCGTACTCCCATTCTGCCTCTGTGGGCAACCGTACCGCGGGCGTCCCGCCCGCCTTCGTCAGTGCAGGCGAGACGCCTGCGGTACGTTCGGTCACCTTCTTGCAGAACTCCTGTGGCTCATCCCACGACACCTGTTCGACGGGCAACTTCGGGCCTTTGAACCAGCTTGGATTCGTGCCCATGACCTGCTGGTACTGCTCCTGCGTTGTCAAGAACTTCGCCATGTAGAACGGCGTCGTCAGCGTGACCTCATGCGCCGGCTTTTCTGAATCCTCGGCTTCCTTGAAACGGGCCAAGGCCGCGCTGTACTCGGCCTGAGCCTGCGACAGCGCCTTCGCTGAAAACCACCAGTGCATCCCGCCCAGGACGGCCAGGCTGAGCGCAAAGATCATCGCCATGAACCGGCGCAGCGAATACTGGAACCTGGTCTTCTTCCGAATAGTCCGCAGAATTGCAGTACAGATAAGCACCAGCAGAATCCCGCCACCCGCGGCCAGGACGGCCTTGCCTAAAACGATCTTCTTGTGGAAACCGTCCTCA
Source organism: Planctomycetota bacterium (assembly GCA_050010835.1). Taxonomy (GTDB): domain Bacteria; phylum Planctomycetota; class SZUA-567; order H5-PLA8; family H5-PLA8; genus JAPLOD01. Next base: position 1,405 of record JBEKKG010001133.1, on the reverse strand, counting down.
TCCACAGGCTGCGGTTCCGGCGTGCCCATGATGAACTTCCCCGCCGGGATCAGCAGCAGTTCCAGTTTCACGCCGTTGCCCAGGTCGAGCGCCTTTGCCGGCGGCAGGTTTGTGCGTTTGGCGTAATGCTCGATGGATTCCTGGCCGTCCCACAGCGGGAACGCGGCCTGCGGTTGCGCGTCTGCGCCACAGACCAAGGTGCAGGCAAGAAAGAGACAGGCCAGGGGGCGGTACATCATCGCATTGTACCACGGTTTTTGCACGGTGCAGGGGTGAGCCGACCTGTTATCGTCAAGAGAAAATGAGGGGTGTACCTGGAACTGGCGCTACCGGGTGCGTAGCCAGCCAGTTGTACCACGGGCGTCTCGCCCGTGGCGAACAGGGCTCCACGACCGGGACGGTCGTGGTACAAACGCTCCTGCGTGGACTTATTTCTTGGCTACGCACCCGCGCTACCTGTCCCAGCGTTTGCCTCTTGACACCCTTCTTCTAACCGCGTCTAATCCCACACAGACAGCCAGGGTTCGGGTCGCGGAATGGATATGCGGTGAGGACTGCTTATGGCCGAGGACGTTTCTGACGAAGCCTTCGCCCGCGCGGTACACCAGATGGGCCTCGCCACGCTGGACCAGCTCGAGGCCGCCAAGACGGCCCAGACCGAAAGCGCCAGGAAAGGCCTGCCACTTTCGCTGCCCGACGCGCTTATCCAGCAAGGCATCATCACGCCGGTGAGCCGCGAGAACATTGAGAAGAAGCTTCAGGCCCAGCAGGCGGGCGGCATCCAGAAGCTCGGCAACTACAAGCTGCTCAAGAAGCTGGGCGAAGGCGGCATGGGCGCGGTGTATCTGGCCGAAGACACGGCGATGGGGCGGAAGGTCGCGCTGAAAATCCTGCCCAAGAAGCATGCGGGCGACTCCGAGTTCCTGAGCCGTTTCCGGCGCGAAGCGCAGGCCACGGCCCAGCTCAACCATCCCAATATCGTGAACGCCTATACTGTGGGCGAGGAGCTGGGACATCACTACATCGTGATGGAATACTGCGAGGGTGAATCGCTGGAGGCCCTCCTCAAGCGCGAACACTTCGTCCAGTGGGACTTGGCGGTGGGCCTGGTGTTGCAGGTGGCGCGGGGACTCCAGCATGCACACGAGCGCGGCATCATCCACCGCGACATCAAGCCCGCCAACATCATGTTGTGCAATGCGCCTGGGAGCGCCGGCGTCTCGCCGGCCGGTGCCGGCAAGATGCCGGTGCTCCCAGAAGGCGGCGTAGTCAAAATTTTAGACCTGGGCCTGTCCAAGCACCTCGGCGCCGGCGAACAATCCTTCAATACGCAGACCGGCGTGGCCCTGGGCACGCCGCACTACATCAGCCCCGAACAGGCCAACGGGGACAAGAACATTGACGG
>JBEKKG010001132.1:0-2580 GCA_050010835.1 Planctomycetota bacterium | reverse complement strand
ATAGCCGGGGGCAACGCCCCCGGTTAGGATTTTCGAAGGCTGCGTTAGCCCTGAAGGGGCGCAATAACGCGGCGGGCTACGATGAACGCTACGTTTGGGATTAGAACCTCCTATTTCGCCCTTTCAGGGCTTCTTCTGGGTGGGGGCCTCAAACCGGGGGCGTTGCCCCCGGCTATTCTATTCAGCCCCTTCGGGGCGGACGGAGGACTCCCTCCAAGATTGACCGCGCTGGGGGTCAAGGGTTTCTAATCTTGAAGGAGTACGCTTTGCACCTCGCTCCATTGACGCGCCTCGCCACCGAACAACCCAACCCCCGCAGCGCGAGGCTGGACGAACTTCCTGTGAGGGAACTGTTGCGCGTCATCAACCGCGAAGACGCCACCGTCGCGGCTGCCGTCGCCCAAGCCATTCCTGAAATCGCGCGCGTGGTGCTGGCCGTCGCGCAGCGTCTGGCTCGCGGCGGCAGACTGTTCTATATCGGCGCGGGCACCAGCGGACGGCTGGGCTGCGTGGATGCCAGCGAGATGCCGCCGACTTATGGCGTGCCGCCTAAACTCGTGCAGGGGATTATCGCCGGCGGATACGAAGCCCTGCTGCGCAGCATGGAAGGCGCGGAAGACGACGGCGCGGCGGGAAGCAGGGACATCGCAGCGCGCCAGGTGACAAAGCGCGACGCGGTCATCGGCCTTTCCGTCTCGGGCCGCGCGCGTTACGTGCGGGAAGCCCTGCGCGAGGCGCAGCGCCGCGGCGCGTTCACGGCGTGCATCACCTGCAACCGCAACTCCGCGCTGATTCCGTGCGCTCAAGTGGCCATCGTCGCGGCCACCGGCCCTGAAGTCGTGGCCGGCTCCACGCGCATGAAAGCCGGCACCGCTCAGAAGATGATCCTCAACATGATCTCGACCGCGACGATGGTCCGCCTCGGCCGCGTGCAGGGCAACCGCATGGTGGATTTGCAGATCAAGTGCGCCAAGCTCCGCGAACGCGCGCGCAATCTGGTCATGGAAGAAACGGGAGCAACGGCAGCGGAGGCGCTCAAGGAGTTGGCTGCTCAGGGCGGTTCAGTGCGGAAGGCGATTGCGGCGCTCACCCAAAGGAAGAAGGGTAGATTAACACGAAGCTTGCGGGTTAAGTAACGCTAACCACCTCGACCCGCATCAGCTTCTTTATCTTGTGCTTGCCCTGGAGCAGGGCATTGATGGCGTGGAGCGTCTTGGCGTGAAAGTAGCGCTCGCCGCACGCGGTACACACCTCGGCTGCAACGTTTTCCACGATGTACAGCTTGCCGTTCAGGCGGTGCTGCTTCGTCACTTTCTTCTCTTTGGTTTTGCCGCCACAAGTGTCGCAGATCATGCCTCAGAACCCCCAACGCAAACAACACCATAGATGGCCAAACGGCACGTGCTACAGATCCTCTGGCGTGAGACCGGTCCTTCTGGCGATGCGCGCGAGCATCTGGCGCCCGATCTCTTCCCCGGGATGGAACGCGAAGACGAAGTCCGGCCAACCGGCCTTGGCAAGCACAACGTGGGACGTGGCCCGTTGGCGTTTGATTGCCCAGCCGGTTCTGAGCAGCGCCGCCAACACTCGCCGCGCCTTGGCCGAGGGTCAAGCACTCATGCAGGCACCGCAAAGACCTGTTTGAGTTCAGGCACCTTTTCGCCGTGTTCAAGACGGTCAGCCAGAACACGCAAGGCCAAAGCTTCGGCCTTGGCAACGGCCTCCTGGCGATCCCTCCCATAGACCATAACGCCGGGCAGATCGGGAATCTCCACGAGCCACCGGTCATCCTTTTCCCTTTCGATCTGAACTTTCATTGCCGGACCCTATGACGCACAAGTCTTTCATTTGCGGGCCAACGGTAACGTATTACCATGTTCGCGCGTTCACAACACCAAAAGGAGGATTGAGACCACCATGTTCAAGAACCTGAATTGCGGCGCACTGGGACACAAGGCGAACTTTGAGGAACACGTCAAGCTGGCGAAGGACCACGGCTTCGGCGGAGTGGACCCGGACTTGGGCTACGCGCGCGAAAAGGGCGTGCCCGCCGCCAAGGCGCTGCTGGCCCAAAACGGCCTCCAGTTCGGCGGCTTCGGCCTGGGCGTGCGCTGGCGCGAGAGCGATTCCGACAAGGACTACGCCGACAGCCTGGAAGGCTTCGTCAAGGATTGCCGCCTGGCCGCGGAACTGGGCGTCACGCGCTGCTCAACCTGGGTCATGCCCTGCTCGGACAAGCTCACCTACCAGGAACATTTCGACCTGTTCGTGAAACGCATGAGGCCCATTGCGCAAATCCTGAAGGGCTTCGGCCAGTCGCTGGGCCTGGAGTTCATCGGCCCGCGCACGCTGCGCGCCTCGAAGAAGCACGGCTTCATCTATACGATGGACGGCATGCGCGCCGCCGGCGCGGCCATCGGCACCGGCAACGTCGGCTTCCTGCTCGATTGCTGGCACTGGTATACCGCCCAGGCCACCGTCAGCGACCTCGAACAACTCGACGCGCGCGAGGTCGTCTACGTGCACCTCAACGACGCGCCCCCCGGCATCCACGTCAACGACCAGGTGGACAACAAGCGC
>JBEKKG010001131.1:0-2589 GCA_050010835.1 Planctomycetota bacterium | reverse complement strand
TCAGTATCAGCGACAATTAAAACTCACTGTGACGCCGGTTTGGTTTTCTATGTTGTTTCTGTTTCTTCCACTGTTCCTAACCCTTGGGCCAGCCCCTTCGGCGGAGCGGAGTCTTTGGCGCCGCCAGGCGCCAAAGACGTAGCGGAGCCGAAGGGGCTGGCGGGCGCGCCGGGTCAGCCGCCGCCCTTTTCCTTCTGGCGTGGCACTCGCATACTTTCCCCATCGAACTCCAAAATGATGGCGTGATGCACCAAACGGTCCACCGCCGCCATCGTCGTCATCGGGTCCTTGAAGATCTGGTCCCACTTCGAGAAGACCAAATTGCTGCTCACCAGCACGCTGCGCCGCTCATATCTCTCGGCCAGAAAAGTGAAGAGCACTTCCATCTCCTCCCGCGATTGCTGCACGTATCCCAAGTCATCCAAAATGACGGCCTCAAAGCGGTCCAGTTTCTTGAGCAGTTTATCCAGACCCAGCTCCCGCTTGGCGGCCAGCAGTTGCTGCACCAGCTTGAACGTTGGCGTGAAATACACCGTGCAGGCGTGTCGCAGAACCAGCTCCCGGCCCAAGGCACACAGAAAGTGGGTCTTGCCCCGCCCAGGCAGCCCGAACACCAGCAGGTTCTCGGCCCGTTCGATGAAGCCGCCTTCCAGGAGTGTGGGTAATTGCCGCCGTACTTTGGCCGGCAATAGTCCATCCTCCAGGTTGCCCAAGGTCTTACCCGAGGGCAGGCCCGACTCCCGCAACAGCCGCTCCCGCTTGCGCTCCCGCCGGTCGGCTGCTTCGGCTTCGCACAACTGCAGCAGTAGTTTCCGATAGCCCCAGTTCTGGGCTTCGGCGCTTTGCATCATCTCGGCAAAGCGCGCCGCCATCGTCGGCAGACAGAACTCCCGGAACAGCATCTCCAACGTGTCAGCCGACATGAGCCACCTCCCCTTCCAGCAGCGCGTCATAAGCCTTCAGACTGGGGGTCAGGCCGGCCAGTTCGATGACTTTCCTGGCCGGCGGCGCTACCTGGTCCCGCACCTCGGTGGCGCGCCACTTGCCGGAGCGGGCCAATTGCACCCGCAGCAGCGGTTCGACCTTTTCCACCGTTTCCTCCGCCGCCAGCTTGAGCACTTGCAGATATTCGATGACCCCCGGCCGCTCCCCGTGATCGCTCACCAACCGATCATAGGCGGCCCGGAAAGTGGCACTCGGATACAACGCTTCCCGGTGCCGGTAGTGGATGAAGGCTCCGGGCTTGCGCAGCAGCGGCACCACCACATGGCGAAAGTCCACCAGCGCTCCCCGGTCCCCACGTAACCGCGGTAGACAGAATAGGAAGTCCCGCCCCAAATAGACCTTCAGTTCGGGCTCGTAAAGCTCCACTCGCAGCGTGTGGCCAATCAAGCGCGAGGGAACCGAATACGTGTGCTTGCGAACCCGGATCAGGCTCTGCGAACTGACCACCGGCGCGTATTCCCGATATTCGGCCAACCGGTTGGCGGGCAGCGCCCGCATGCACGCCAACTCCTCGGCCAAACCCTTCTGGCGCTTGGCGTTGGCCGCTTCGAGCACACCCTCCACGAACCGGTCATACTGCTCCACCGAGGCAAAATCCCGGCTGCCTCGCAAAAGCAGATGTTGGTTCAAACGTCGCTTCAGATGCCGGTTGAGCGACTCCACGTCGCCCTGCTCGTTGGGGCAGGCCACATGGATGGTGATCGGACTCAAGTCGTAGTGGGTGCATAGTTCCAGGTAGTCCGTATTATAGGCTCGGGGCCGCCCAGGCATCTCCTCCAGTTCGTGCGTCGCCGCGCTGGTGTTGTCGGTCCCCAGGTTCGGCGGACTCTTGCCCAGTCGCCTCAGGGCAGCTTGCAGTCCGCTCACCAGGCTCAAGAAGGACTCCGAGATGCAGCGGGTGGCCCACTCCCAATTGGAATACGGCAGCACGCAATGACACAAGAGATGATCGAGCAGTTCCCCCTGGATCGTCACGTTCAGCTCCCGGGCATACGTCCAGTCCAATTGCATGAGTTCTCCGGGCTTGCGTTCCTGGGCAAAGAACACTTCCTGCTCCGCGCCTTGCGTCGCGTGCCAATGCCGCACCCGCCGTTGAAAGGTGCGCAGGTGGCCTTCCTCCAACCCGCTGTCCGGGCGAGCCAATAAATGCTCGAAGAGAATTTTGGCCTCCAACTCGGGCGCATCCCGCAGCATCGCCATCGCCTCCTCCCAGATCTTCTCCAATGGATCGGGACGCGTCCGCCATGGGTGGGGCGCTTGCAGTTCTGCGGGCGGTTTACCCGCCCCGATATATTTACACGCCGTCTGAGGATGAACATCTGCCTTCATCGCGCTGACGACAATCTTGCCTGTCCTTTTGTATTCACTCATGAGCCGTTGGTATTGTTTATTGGTGATCATCTCGCAGCCGCTTGGCACCAGACTGGCCCTCGGTCAGTCCGCCAAACCGCTGCTCGACAATACCGGCTCACTAGTGGTTTTTAATTGTCATCAGTGGTGAATTATAATTGTCGTTCTACACTCGGGGTGCCTACCGGTTGGCCACCAGATAGCCTGAGGGTGGCCTGGGGGTAGCCTCGGGTG
>JBEKKG010001130.1:0-2592 GCA_050010835.1 Planctomycetota bacterium | reverse complement strand
GCTCCCAAAGGAAATAACTGGCGTCCGCTACCAGAGGGCCGGAGACTTCAAGCACTCCGCGTGCCCTTATCTGCTCCGCCAGTTTCTGGAGGGTCGGGCAAGAATGGTTTTTCGCCTCACCCGAATTCAGAAGGGCCGGCAAAACGTCTTCACAAAAACTGGGATCTCCTTTCCCAACAAGGTAAAGGTTTTGAACCCGCCCCTGAGCATCCGGTCCGGATTCGCTTTCCACTGTGGTGCGGAAAACGAAATTCGGGCCGAGCTTTTCGAGCGCCGCCGCCGTGGTAAACAACTTCATATTTGAGGCAGGGTGGAAAAGGTGTTGCGCGTCACGGCTGAAGAGAATTCTTCCGCTCGGAAGCTCCCCCACCTCGATGCCCCAAAAGCCGCGGGAGGCATCACTGGAGCGAAGGATTTCATCGAGGCGCGCGTCGAGCGCCGGGGAGGCCTGCTGCTTCGAACGCCCACTCGGAGCAGAGACGAGCGGCGCAGGCATGGCCAGGCACAAGAACGCAACCACGAAAATGGCGAGAAGCCGCGCAAGGTGCTTTTGAATCCAAACTCGAGGGCGAGTGGAACTGCAGTCAACAGTCGACAGTCGACAGTCGACAGTCAAAGTCGGCAAAAAGGAATCCATAGAGAACAGCTTACCGTTGACGGCGGAAACCCGCAAAAACAATTTCTGTTTGGATTTGTGTTCAATCCGGTCCACAACGTTCAGGCGCGCGCGCCCGTGGAGAATTTGATCGCATGTAGGAGACCGTTCGAGAGTATGGGCGGTATCCTGTGTGGCGCCGGACTCAGGATCGCACGATACATGGCGCAAGGTACAACCACGTTTGCTGCCCCGTTCATAATTCGCGCACCACCGGTGCGCTGGTTGCTGGTTTTGGAAAGTTAAACCCTTGTGCCCCTCGATGCCCTGCCGCACGTCCCCGTGGATATTCAAAACGCCAAGAGCCTCATGAATTTCGAATTCTACAAGAACGCGCTCGAAAGCGACTGCGACTGCTACATCAACCTGCCCATCGCCAAGCACCACTCCATTGCCAAGCTGACTCTGGGGCTCAAGAACGTCATGGGCGTCGTCTCCGGCAACCGGGGCGAAATTCACAAAAGCATCCACCAGCGCATCGCCGACCTCAACCTTGTCGTCCGCCCCAAGCTCACCATCATGGACGCCACGCGCATTCTGCTGCGCGGCGGCCCTTCCGGCGGCAATCTCGCGGACGTCAAGGTCCTGGACACGCTGGTGGCTTCCGCCGACACCGTGGCGGTGGATTCCTATTGCGTCAGTTTCTTCGACCTGAAGCCGCAAGACATCGGCGCCATCCAGGCGGCCAAGGACTTGGGGCTGGGTGAGAGCGACTTGAGCAAGGTCAAGGTCGTCAAGGCGTGAAGCGGTTCCCGTGGATTCCCTGGCGCTGGTGGCGGCGCGGCGCTCAACTGGCGCTGCTGCTGCTTTTCGTGTGTCTTTTCCGCCGCACTGAATATGCCGGCGCGGACACGCTCCCCGGCGGAGAAAATCTGTTCTTCCGCTGGGACCCTTTGGCCGCCGCCGCCGCCATGCTTGCCGGACGCTCCCTGATCGCAGCCTTCTGGCCGGCCTTGGCGCTGCTGCTCCTGACGCTGCTCTTAGGCCGCTTCTTCTGCGGCTGGGTCTGCCCGCTGGGAACGCTGCTGGACATCTTTCAGCGCTGCGTGCGGCCGTTGGCGAGACGCACGCAAAGGCGGCTGGGCGGCTTTCTGCACCGCGGAGACGCGGAGCACAGCCGCAAGGATGGCCGGGACCGTTCTTTCGCTCTGCGTTCTGTGCGTCTCTTCTGCTCGGCCCGCTACTTCCTTCTGCTCCTGTGCCTGGTTGGCGCGGCCTGCGCGTTCCAGCTTGTGGGGTTCGTGGACCCCTTTGCGCTGCTGGTGCGCGGGCTGGCGTTCTGGGCGGATCCGCGGCTTTTCCAGTCCAGCGACGCGGTGCTCACTTGGGCCGGACAAAGCGCCGTTGACCCGGTGCGCCAGTTCTTCATGAAGCACCTGCTGCCTTTCCGGGCGAACACTTACCACCTGGCCGCGGTCTCGACGTTTGTCACGGAGGAACGAAGCTTGTGGCGCGTGTCGCTGATTGGCGTTTCCTGGGGGGATACGGTGGCTACGGTCATTGCCGCGATGAAAAAAGTGGCACATGATCGAGGCGCGATAAAGCCGCACAAACGTACGACAATCCCTCTTATCGGCGAGCCGCTAGGACTTAATATCTCGCATCACTCTTCGAGCGTGCTGGCGGCAAGGCTGGAAGAGGCGCTCGACCCGGAGGTGGAACCGGGCCAGGGCCATACTCTATCCCTCGCGCCCGTCCCGGCACTGATTCCAGCGGACATGACGGAGACCGAGATCCAGGCGATCCGAAAGCTGATTGGGCGAATCACAGCTTACCGGGAGATCTTCGGAACAGACAGGCAGAACTCGACCAGGGAGCAGGAGAGCGTACCGTTGATCAGAAGGATCGATGCCGTGTTGACTAGCACGTCGACACACGAGTGGCCGCTCGGCTTTGACGAGGGCAAGTGCCGTTTTCTCGATTTCGACGACAAGCAT
>JBEKKG010001129.1:0-2599 GCA_050010835.1 Planctomycetota bacterium | reverse complement strand
CGCCGGCTTCCGGCGACGCCGGCATCGCGCCCAAGAGCGAGATCTATTCCGTGCCCTGGGCCACCTTCCCCGGCGCCAGCACCTCGGCTCGCTGGCGCGCCGCCGTCAGCGACACCATGGACAATACCAACACCCAGGTCATCAACATGAGCACGATCAAACCGCTGGATGAAGAAGCCATTATTAAGGTGGCCGAACAGACCCGCGCCATCGTCACCGCCGAGGGCGGCACGATTATCGGCGGCCTGGGCGATGCCGTCGCCTCCGTATTAGCGGAAAGCGCCCCGGCGGCGCTGGTCAAAGTCGGCGTGGAAGACGAATTCAGCCAGTCTGCCCGGCTGACCGCGGAAGTTGACGAATTGAAGGATTTCTTCGGCCTCGGCGCCAAAGACCTCGTGATTTCAGTCAAGGAAGCCATCGCCAAAATGAAGGCTGTGCCGCTGGATCACGACACGATTTCCGTGGCCCGCGATTTGGGAATCTGCCTTGGGGATTAGTCCTAAAACAACCTTTTGCCACAGAGAACACAGAGGACACAGAGAAAGAAATTAGGATTTTGGAAAGGCCTGAATCCTGCTGTTCTCTGTGTTCTCTGTGTCCTCTGTGGCTGACCGTTCGCCGCGGCTGAGTGGGGAGCCATGCAAGGTCACAATGAACTGTTCCAGGGCGGCTGGAATTTTCTGGGGCTGCCGCAAGAGTTTTCAGATCCGTTGCGCGCGCGCGCGTGGGTGCTGCCGATCCCCTATGAGTCCACCACCTGCTATGGCGCGGGCACGCGCGACGCGCCCGCCGCGATCATCGCGGCGTCACGGGCCATCGAGCGCTACGACCGCGAGCTGGGGTGCGAGCCGGCGCGGGAACTGGGCGTCCACACTCTGGACCCCCTGCTGCTGATGCGGCGCACGCCCGAAGCCATGATCGCGGCCATTGAGGCGGCCGTGGCGTGCATCCTATCCGGCGCCCCCGCGCCCGAGTTGCTGGCGGTGCTGGGCGGCGAGCACACGTTGTCGGCGGGCGTGGTCCGCGGCTTGGCGCGCCACCTGAAGGAAAGAGAAGAAGACAAAAAGCAAGCAGGCCTCGTGGCCGTGCAGATTGACGCGCACGCCGACCTGTGGGACGAATACGAAGGCTCGTGCTACAGCCACGCTTGCGCCGCGCGGCGCATTGTTGAAACCTGCCCGATCTTCGCCATAGGGATCCGGAATGTCTCGGGAGCGGAGGACCGCTTCATCCGCAACACCAAGCGGGTCAAGATCGTCTATGCCGAGGAGGCTATGGCGCCGGACGGTGCGTTCCTGAGCGGCCTGGCGCGTTTTGTCCGCGGGAAGAACGTGTTCCTGACCATTGATCTGGACGGCCTGGACCCATCCATAATGCCCGCGGTCGGCACGCCGGAACCAGGCGGGTTGTCCTGGGCGCGGACGCTGGAGGTTGCGCGCACGGTCTTCCGCCATGCGGCCTGCGTGCCGGTCTTCGATGTTGTCGAACTGGCGCCGATACCGGGCTTGCGCGCCCCGGATTTCCTGGCCGCAAAACTGGTCTATGAGATCATTTCGCTGCTGTTGAAGAAGCAGGGGAAACGAAGAACGCTGAATGATGAATGAGCGACGGACGGCCTTTGCGACCTCGCCATCCATCGTTCATCATTCATCATTAGTTCTGGCCTTGGAATTCTCAACTGCCCGCGTATCCTGCTGCTGGATGTTGCCGGTCGAGCCATCAGCGGGCCTCAGGCCCAAGGAGCGAACTTCATGATGCGAGTTGTCACCCGCGGCGATTTGGACGGTCTTACTGCCACGGTCCTCCTGACGGAGGTCATGCCTATCGGCAAGATCAGGTTTGTCCATCCCAAGGATGCCCAGGACGGCAAGGCCAAGGCCGACGAGAACGACGTGGTTGTCAACCTGCCCTTCCTCCCCGGCTGCGGGCTGTGGTTCGACCACCATGTGTCCGAGCAGGTCAAGCTGCCGCCGGAATACAAAGGCCGTTTTGAAGTGGCCCCCAGCGCGGCCCGCGTCATCTACAACCATTACGCGCCGCAACACGCCGCGAAGCTCGAACGCTACAAGGACCTGCTGGAAGCCACCGACCGCCTCGACAGCGGCCAGTTGTCCGCAGCGGACGTCACCAACCCCTCGGGCTGGATCCTCCTGGGACTGACCCTGGACCCGCGTTCGGGCCTGGGGCCGGAGTTCCGGAAGTACTTCCGCTGGCTGGCGGAATACTTGAAGGAAGTCTCTCTGGAGAAGGTGCTCAAGCACCCTGAAGTCGCCAAGCGCACCAAGAGGGTGTTGGAGGAGCAGGAGGCCTTCAAGAAGCTGCTGGCCCAACACACCCGCCAGGACGGCAACGTCATTATCACCGATCTGCGCGGCCTGGAAGACAAGCCCGTCGGCAACCGCTTCCTGGTCTACACCATGTTCCCGGAGGCCAACGTCGAGGTGCGGATTTTCGACGGCCATCAGGGCGCGGTCATCGTGGCCGTCGGGCACAGCATCTTCAACCGCACCTGCAAGGTGAACGCCGGCGAGATGCTCGCCGCTTACGGCGGCGGCGGGCACCGCGGCGCCGGCGCCGCGCAGCTCGACCCGGCCAAGGC
>JBEKKG010001128.1:0-2615 GCA_050010835.1 Planctomycetota bacterium | reverse complement strand
CCGTTGACGGGCGGCTTGGCGAGTCGTCAATGCTGGCATCGGGGAATCCCTCCACGTCTGGTTTTCCCCCTTCCTTGGTATCGTCCAGAATTTGCCCCGCCTAAAACGTCATGCACCCCTGGATGCCGTATATGAGATCCTGTCCTTGCGTTTCGACAGCGGCCAGAAGGACGTGGCGGCGAGGCATGAGGAACACCAGCCGTGAGGAGTCCGGTGTTCCTGGATACCGTGGGGTTGTTGGCGTTGTGGGACCGCGCCGATAACTGGCACGAGCAAGCGGAACGCGCTTTCAAGGATCTGCAGGCGCAACGGCTTGATTGCGTGACCACAACCTTCATCCTGGCCGAATGCGGGAACGCTGCAGCCGGAAAGCCATATAGGAACGCGGTGGCGCAGCTTCGCCGGCGAATGGAGGCCGGCGGGCGGACGATTATCCCTACAGCAGAGGACTGGCAGTTGGCCTGGCAGCAGTATGAGCAAGGAATTGCAGGCAGCGCAGGCATTGTGGACCAGATTTCCTTAGTTGTGGCACGCCGCTTGGGCATCCACCAGGTTTTCAGCAATGACAAGCACTTCGCCGCTGCCGGTTTCGAAGTGCTGTTTTGATGGGGCAGGATAGAAGGGACAGGCCAGAGCAAGTCGAGGAGTCCGTTAGCGACGCGATGGTCTGTCCATTCTATTACGGCAAGAGTCAAGAGATAAGTGGGGTGTCCCCGGAATTCCGGAACTCCGCGGAACTCCGCCGAGTGGTTGCCGGCTACGCGCCAGGGAGAGGTCCCCATGCTGAGCATTGACACACACGATCCGAACAGGCTGATTTACACGCAAGGCGGCTGGATGTCGTTCGTCGGACTGCTGTGCTTTGCCCCGGCTTGGTTGTTGATGTACGGGTGGCTTTCAGGCTGCGTAACGTTCACTGACAAAAACCGCGTTGGTTTCACCTTCACGATAATTGCCTATAACGTCTTTGGCGCGGCTTTCTTGGTGTGGGGCCGCAGGGGACTGATCTTTGACATGAATGCCCGAACGATAAAGCGCTGGTACGGGCTGTTTTTCCCCCTATGGTCGCGAATCCATGACCTCGAGGCGTTCCGGAATGTGCTGGTCAGGGAGGGAAAGGTAAAGGTTTGGTGGTACGACAATCACAACTTCGTCATGGACTATCTTTTCAACCCCTATTACCGCGTGTACTTGATCGGGCCGCTGACAGACGAATTGTTGGTCTCCAAGCTGCGCGATGAAGCAGAGGCACGCAGGCTGGCTGAGGAGATTGGCAAGTTCCTGAATCTCGGCCTTGTCAGCGAGAGGAAGTGCAGTCAGGACGCTGCTCCTGGGCCGATACAGGTACCCGTCGCCCGTACCGCAAGAAGGCATTCTGGGCAGAGGAAGCAGGCGGTCAAGACGGAAGAGCAGGCGACTGGCAGCAGCCTTGTTGATATACGCGAAGCAATGCAGCTTCTCGGCATAACCGAGAACGAACTGCAGAACCTGGTCGCGCGCGGCGACCTGCGTGCCTATTGCGTCACCGGCGAAGTGAAGTTCCGCCGCGACGATGTCTTAGCCCTTAACGCATAGGTTTTATCCGCACTGCGGCCGTCTAGAGACGCAGCCGTTGGGGAGTTTTGGGGACGTTCACGAAATTCTTCTCCCTTCGGCCTGCCCGGCCTCACCACCCATGCCATGCAAGCCAAGGTGGCGGGATGGCGCGGCACTGGCCCGCGTCAGACTGTCTTCCGCTGGCGCACCGGCTTTGGCGGGAAAGAGACCAGCCGTGCGGGATGCTGCTGTTCAAGCTTGCGCAGGTCGGTGCAGATAGCTTGCAGATCGTACTTGAAACGTTCCGCATGCTCCTGGCGCACGCGCCGCACTTCATCCACAACCGGGTCTGGCAACATAGCTATTCCTCAATCAATTCCTCTGGGGTGCAGATCACGGGACACGTATAGCCTGCATCCTCAACCAGGGCTTCGATCCGGCCACGAATGAAAGCATTCGCCAAGTGTTTGCAGTTCCAGGTCAGCAGATAATCCATGCCGTTCACTGCCGCTATCGCAATGTGCAGCGCGTCTTCGGCGTATTCACGTGGGATCGGCCCTGACGTCACAAGAACTTCCGCGAGCGCACTTGCTTCGGCGGTGATGGTCAAAATGCCGTATTGTGCAACAGCCGCGAGCCGGTCAGCAGCAGCTTCAGGATCGCCTGCTGCCGCTTCACGATACACAAGTTCGGAAATCAGCAACTCGAAAGAAGGGGCGCGTTCGCTCCACCATTTCCTGGTTATCTCCTGATGCGCGGCCACTATGAAATCAGAACTTGGGTCGCTCTTCAGGTAGCTCACCACGGTCGTTTCTATGTACACCCTGCTCTTCACAAGAAGCATTATACGCCAATGCCACAACCGGGCAAATCTGATTCGTTCGTAAGAAGCCCTCCCCTGCCCCTCCCGCAAGGGGAGGGGGAACAACGGCCCGCCCAATGCGCCACGCACCTGCGGGAGCGGGGTGCATGTCAGTAAATGCGTGGCCCAGAGCGTACCGCGGGCGTCCCGCCCGCCTTCGTCCTCGCGCCCTGCCAGCCTGCCACGAGCGGGCGGGACGCCCGCGGTACATTTGCTG
>JBEKKG010001127.1:0-2617 GCA_050010835.1 Planctomycetota bacterium | reverse complement strand
TGTCCGGACTATACTTCGTTTCTGGTCATTGGGTTCCTGGTGTCGCTGCTGGTCTTTTCCGCGCGCGGCAACGCCACCGGGCTGGTGCGCTCCAAGGCCTTCCCGAATCTGTTTACAGCGCCTTGCAGCCTGCCTACCATAATAGTTGGCGCGAACATGTGGAAGTACTTCTGGATTTTTTTACAAGTGCTGCTTTTCATGGTCGTGGCTTACTTCCTCTTCGGCGTGGCCTTCCATGTGAACGCCGGCTTTTTCGCGGTGGTCCTGGCGGGGATCGTCCTGATGACCGCCTTCGATCTTATCAGCGCCGGCTTCCGCGTAATAACCAAGGCCGAGACGGACCCGATCAACTGGACCATCGGCATCAGCGGCATGGTGCTTTCCGGGCAGCTCTTCCCCATCCAGGCGCTGCCGAAATGGGCCCAGCCGCTCTGCTACGTGCACCCGCAGTACTACATCAACACGCTGGCGCGGCGGACCATGGGTGGAGGCGTGGGGATCGCCGAGGTGTGGCGCGACCTGGGCGGCTTCGCCCTTACCAGTTTGCTGCTGCTGGTTGTGGGCTACTGGGTGTTCCGCATCGGTTTCCGGCGGGCGCGGGTGGAAGGATCGCTGGGATATGAGTAGACTTACCACGCCGCCGCCTTGTTCTTCTCCGCCGTGACCGCCGAGAACAGTCGCGCAACCAAGGCATGAATGCCTTCGCCGGTGGCGGCAGAGATGGCCAGCACATCCCCCAGTGCCTGGCGCATGCGGGCGAGGTTCTCCGGCGCGCCGGTCAGGTCCAGCTTGTTGGCGACGATAAGGCGCGGACGGGCGTAAAGCGCCTTGGAGTACTCTTGCAGTTCATGCTCAATCAGCCTGAAATTGTCCAGCGGGTCGCTGCCGTCCAGCGGCGCGGCGTCCACCACGTGGATCAGGAAGCTGGTCCGTTCGACGTGGCGCAGGAACTCATCGCCCAACCCCGCGCCGGCATGAGCGCCTTCGATCAGGCCCGGCAGGTCGGCCACCACTATCTGCCTGTAATCGCCGCCATCCACGATGCCCAGACAAGGTTCCTTGGTGGTGAAGGGGTAAGCGGCGATCTTGGGCCTGGCCGCACTGATGCGGCTCAGGAGCGTGCTCTTGCCGGCGTTGGGCAGGCCGATCAGTCCCGCGTCGGCGATCAGCTTAAGCTCCAGGTGGAGCTGCTTTTCCTCGCCCTTCTGGCCTTTCTCGGCATGGCGGGGAGTCTGATGCGTGGAGGTGGCGAAGTGCTGGTTGCCCCGGCCGCCCTTGCCGCCCTTGGCTGCAATGAAACGCTGGCCGGCCGCGACTAGGTCGCAGAGCACGCTGCCTTGCTCGTCCTTGATGATCGTCCCCGGAGGAACTTTGACGACCACGTCCTTGGCGCCTTTGCCCGAGCAGTTCTTGTTGCCGCCCGGTGCGCCGCTCTGGGCCGCCAGGCGCCGCTTGCGATGGAGCGGCAGCAGGGTATCCGTGTTCAGGCTGGCTTCAAAGACGATATCGCCCCCCTTGCCGCCATCGCCGCCGGCCGGGCCACCCCAGGGCATGCGTTTCTCACGCAGGAACGCCACGGCCCCGTTGCCGCCGTCGCCGGCCTTCACTATGAGGTTGGTTTCGTCAATGAACATCGTAGCTCTTGTCTCCGTACCGGGGATTCCTGGGGATTCCGGGATTCCGGGGACACGATCCCGATTTCCAAACAGCCGGAAATCGGGTCATGTCCCCGGAATCAGGGACTGTTTAGTTTCAGTTAGCTGTCCGCCCGGAGCAGATCCTGCTTGGACAAAAAGCCCCTCTCAGGGCACCTAAATGAAACTAAACACTCCCCCGGAATCAGCCGCGGCACACTTGCCTTTGACACCCCGGCAACACGCAGGATAATCCTATCATCAAGGCTCCTTTTTTGAAAGGAATGGAGAACATGGCCAAGCCAGTCGCTTTACAGTTGTACTCTGTCAGGGATGCTGCCGCGAAGGACCTCGCCGGCACCCTGAAGATCGTTGCGGACATCGGCTATCCCTACGTGGAGATGGCCGGATTGCACAACAAGACGCCTGCCGAGTTCAAGAAACTGCTGGACGACGTGGGTCTGAAGCCTTGCAGTTCGCACTGCGGGGTCTTTGACCCGGCCAAGCGGGCGCAGACGGAAGATGAGGCCAACACGATTGGTTACAAGCACCTCGTGAGCGGCTTCGGTCCCAAGGACTTCGAGACCGAAGACGCCATCAAGGCTGCCGCGGCCAAGATCAACGCGGCCGTGGAGTACTTCGGCCCAAAAGGGTTCACGATCTCGATCCACAACCATTGGTGGGAATTCGACGGCCCCAACAAGGGCGACTTGTTGTACAAGCTCGCCCCCAAAGCCTGCCCGCAGCTCGACATCTACTGGGTCACGGTGGGCGGGGCGGACCCGGTGAAAGTCATGAAGAAATACGCCAGGCGCTGCAAGCTGCTGCACGTCAAGGACGGCGCAGCCACCAAGGAAAAGAGCCACCCCATGACGGCTATCGGCAAGGGCAACGTCAAGACCGAAGCCATCCTCAAGGCCGCGGAGAAGTCCGCCGTGGAGTTCCTCATCGTGGAACTGGACGACTGCGCCACGGACATGATC
>JBEKKG010001126.1:0-2618 GCA_050010835.1 Planctomycetota bacterium | reverse complement strand
TCCGGCATCTTTATATCCAGGAAAATCACGTCGAAGTTCTCCGACGACGCCTTCTCGAAACCTGCCCTCAGCGTCGTCGCGGATGGCGAAGTAGTTGTTCTTGGCGAAAACGATGCTGCGGACGGCCTTGCCCTCCTCGAAGACGCCGCGGCAGTAGTCGGCTTCGGCGCCCAGGACGAAGCGCGCGATTTTGCCGTTGCCCACGTAACCGTGCTGGGGGCCGAGGGTCAGCGTGGCATGGCGGGCGGGAACGATGTTCTCGTCGCCATCGAGGGACAGGGGCCGGTTGCGGGCGTAGAGGACGAAACTGCCCTCGGAGAGGTGATACCGGTATCCGCCCGTGCCGCACTTGAACAACAGATACGTCTCACGCTCAGTGCCCCAGGCGTCCCGGAAGCAGAAACCGTACTGGGGCAGGTTCTCAGAGGCCAGAGGCTTCAGCGCGGCCTTGCCGGCAAAGGCCGAATCCAGGTTGGCGATGAGGTGGCCTTTGATGTCGAGGCCGGCCTTGCCCGAAATGTCGTACCCGCCCGCCTTCCAGTCGCCCACCAACTCGCGCGCGAGGTCCTTATGTCCCGCCCGCGCCGCGAGCAGGCCGCACAGGCCCACACCGTCGTAGATCGGGTGGCCGCCCTCGCCGCCATGGTCTCCGACGCCGGGGTGGCGGCGGCCCTTCGGGATCTCGGAGTACGGTTTCCCCTCCGGCAAGCCGTCAATACAGACATCGTCGTCCAACGGATGCTCAGGCGTAACGGTCCGCGCGGCGAAGCGCAGGAAGAGCTGGTACTTGGGCCAATCGAAGGGGTCGTAGTGTGGCCAGCGGCAGTTGAGGAGGCGGGCGTTCATGGCGGCGCTCGTCCGCAGGCTCCAGAGGTAGTAGCAGCCCAGGTTCTCCTGCCACTTGCCGCTCTCATCCGCCGTGAAAGCCGTGATGGATTCCTGGAATTGGGTGATGGCCTGCGCGAGGATTTTCGGAGCGTCGGGATGGGTCGGGAAGCAGAGGGCGTAGGCCACGATGGCGTCCAGGCGGCTGAAATCGAAGTTGCGATGGCCGGCGTGGTAGCGCCAGGCCATGAAGTCCCCGCCGGCGAGCGCGTAGGCGACGAACATCATCCGCGCGCGGATGGTGCGCAGCGTGGCTTCATCGTGCAGGTTGGAGTTGATCAGCGCGTCGTAGCCATCGGCGCTCTGGTAGGGCAGGCCGCGGACGCCGACAGGGGACCAGATGTTGGCGCGCATCTTGCCCGCGCGCACACCGGGCACGGTGTCGCCCCGCGGGGCGAAGTCGCGCGCCGCCCAGCCCTTCTCCGGGTCCCCACCGAACAGGAACTCGATGGCGGCCGGCGGGCGCTCCTGATAGAGCGTCTGGAAATTCTGCATGCGGCGGGGCTCGGCAATGCGCAACAGCAGCGGATCGGTCCGCAGCTCGCGCGCCACGCGCACCAAGCGGTCGCGCGCGACCGCGAGACGCGGATGGCTCTCCAGCGGCTCCTCGTCCCAGTCGAGGACCAGGTCTTTGTACCAATCCAGCGTCGTCTCACCCACGCTTACGCGCAGGTCCGCGGCCTTCTCGGCGGCCTTCTCCTTGCTTGTGACGGCCAGGCCCCAGCAGCGTTCGCCTGCGAAGAACGGATAGGAAAAGTAGGCGTCATCCTTGTCTTCGAAGGCGTCAATGGAGTCGCGGCCGCCCGCATTGGGGTCTCCGTTCCAGCGGCTCTTGTCACCCAGCACGGTGGCCCGCCAACGCTCCTGGCTCTGGACGATCCAGTCGCCCGGGTGGACGGTGAAGCAGGTGATCAGGTCGTTAGCCTCGGCATCGTCGCGGTAGAAGCCGGCGGCGTCTCCCTCGCCGGGCGGCGACCACATGACGTAGCGGTTCATCTGGATCAGGTTCCTGCGACTCTTGCAGGCGATGGCTTCGGCGTGAAGCTTGTTGATCCAGCAGAGGGCTGCGCGATTGGGCTGGAAGCCGGAGAACGCGCTGAAGCGGAACTCGCCGGCCGCGCCGCTGCACTTCTCCGCGACAAGCACGTAAGGCTCTCCGGCCAGAAACGTCAGGATTGCCTCGTAGGAGGCCCCGCCCTCAAAATCATACTGGAGGCGCAGGCGGCGCAGCAGCGGCCCCTCTGTCAGCCACGTCGAGGCCAAGCCGGTCACCTGCCCGCGGCCCTGAAGTGAGCCTTTGCCACGCCAGACGCCATCCGGGCCTTTGACAGCCAGGATGGGCGCAGGCGCGGCCGACATCTGGAGCGGCTGCGTTGCGCCCATCGGCACCCTGAAACTCGCCGCGCCTGTGGAGACTTCCACCACGTTTCCGTCGGCTTTCTGAACGGAGAAGGGGGAATCGAACTGGGGCGGTTGCGCATCCTGCTCGCCTCCGAAAAGGAACCAGGCCAGACTGGCGGACGCGGGCAGGCCGCTGAAGAAGGTCAGGACGCCGCGCCGTTCGTCGCGCGCCGTGAATTGAAAAGGCACGGCTTGGCCGTGCTGGTCCACGAGCCGCAGCGACGAAAGCTCCACGCGCTTCGGCAACTCGACCTCATAGTGGAGGGGCGAGCGGGGCCAGGGGCGGCCCGTCCAGTCGCGCAGGACGAACGTGCGGAGACAGCGGCGGGCCA
>JBEKKG010001125.1:0-2619 GCA_050010835.1 Planctomycetota bacterium | reverse complement strand
CCCGCCCAGGGCACCTTTGAAAGCTACCTCGCCACCTCCAGGAATTTGCAGCGCTACTCCACCGGCCAGCCCAACGCCGGGCAGTTGGCGATTACGCATTTCCTGCTGCAGCGCGTGGTCCACGGGTCCTCATGGCTCCGCGTCTGGCTTGAAACCGGCCGCCGCAACCAGATCCGTGTGCAATTCGCTGACGCCGGCCACCCGGTGCTGGGGGACCCGCGCTACCGTCCGGATCTCTCCAGTCACCCGCAGTGGCGTGTCAAACGCCTGGCGCTGCATGCTGCCGTGCTGGGCTTTCGCCATCCGATCACGGGAAGAGCGTTGCGCTTCGAAGCTGCCGCGCCAGCGGCGATGCGGGCGTTCGTGGGTGAAAAGAGCCGTTCGTAAGCTCCATAGCCAAACGGGGCCAAACGGGACAGAGCCGCAATTGCTTTACGGCGTTGATCCCACTGGCGTTACTTCGCGTCGCTTGATAAGGCGCTGGCAAGTGACGGAATGATAAAGAAGGCAATTTTGGAAAGATGCGGCTCCGTCACGAGGATTCCGAGCCGCGCGCGTAAGCAAGCGGCAGGGCCCGCTCCCTCACGGTCTCGGCTCGGACTGAACGGTTACGATAAACGTTAGACGCCGGCCATTCATGTTCCTTGCGAATTGCGTGGTCCGCCTGTAAAGATATAGAGCAACGGAGAGAATAACATGGCAGCGATTTGCAGAGTTCAGCTTCCCGATTTCGGCCGCCCTTCGGAGTTGCCCGAAATCCCGGTGGCGGAGTACTTATCGCGGCTCGCCCAAGTGACGGAGCGCATGGCGCGGCGCCAGTTGGACGTGCTGGCGGTGTACGCCGACCGCGAGCATTTCGCCACGCTGGCCTATCTCACGGGCCTGGATCCGCGTTTCGAAGAGGCCCTGCTGCTGCTGGACCGCAGCGGCGCACGCCGTTTGTTGGTCGGCAATGAGGGCCTGGGCTACCTCCCGGACCCGGCCGTCGTCAAGGATGTTGTCCTTTTCCAGGAATTCAGCCTGATGGGCCAGCCGCGCGATCGCAGCCGGGACTTGCGCTCCCTGCTGGCCGGCTTTGGCATTGGCCAGGGGACGCGTGTGGGCTGCGTGGACTGGAAGTACTATACCGCAGCGTTGGTGGGCGAAGCCCTGACGGCCTTGAATCTGCCGGCCTATCTGGCCGACCTCTTGCGGGACCTGTGCGGCAGCCGGCAAGCGGTCCAGAACGCCACCGATATTTTCATGCACCCGCAGGACGGCTTGCGGGTCGTGAACAGCACCGCCCAACTGGCGCAGTTCGAGTTTGCCGGCTGCGTGGCCTCCGAGGGTGTCCGGACGCTGCTCCAGCACCTGCAGCCAGGCGTTTCCGAGCGCGAACTGGAGAAGTACCTCGACGGTCGCGGGCTGCCGCGGTCGTGCCATGCTATGGTCGGCTTTGGCGAGAAGGCGGCCCGCGGCCTGGCCAGCCCCGGCAATCAGCGCCTGAAAGCCGGGCAACCGTACACGACAGCGTTTGGCGTCTGGGGCGCACTGACGGCCCGCGCCGGCATGCTGGCTGGCCGGGCTGAGGACCTTCCGAGCGGCCTGCGGGAGTACTACCTGGATTTCAGCGGCAATTACTACGACGTGGTGGCCGCCTGGTACGAGGCGCTCCGCGTGGGCGCCCGCTGCCGCGACGTCTTTGCCGCCGTCTCCGCCAGGCGGAATCCGGCGCTCCTCGATTTCGCCTTGAACCCCGGGCACTATCTCCATCTTGACGAATGGGTGCATTCGCCTTTTGACAAAGACAGCTCCGCGGTCCTGGTCTCGGGCATGGCCCTCCAGTCCGACATCATCCCCGTGGGCCGCGGACCGGGTCTGGTCTGCGCCAATGCTGAAGACGGAGTGGTGTTGGCGGACGCCGCAGAGCGCCGCGCCCTGGCGGAGCAGTTTCCGGAATGCTGGCAGCGCATGCAGGCGCGGCGCCGCTTCATGGCCCAGACACTCGGCATCGTTCTCGATGACAGCGTCCTGCCGACGGGGAACATTCCCGGCTGGCTGCCGCCTTTGGCGTTGAATCCCGAACTGGCGTTCACGGCCGGCTCTGGGGACAGGCGGCCCCTGTGACGGACGGCTGACCTTATAATGCGCGCGATTTCAACCGCGCGCCGTATATAATGCCGCCATGTACCGGACCCTGGCCTGTCTCTTTCTGGCCTGCGCCCTGGCCTGTGGCGCAGACGCGCAACCGCAGGCCGCGTTCTCTCTCTGGGACGGCCACGAATCCGTCGCCCAGTACGCCGAGCGCACGAACCTGTCGCCAACAAAGACACTCGACTTGGGCAACGGCGTGAACCTGGAACTCGTGCTGATCCCGGCGGGGAAGTTCATCATGGGGACGCCGGAACCACAGGCTGTGAATGAAGGTGCGTTTCGCGCGAAGATCATCATAGGCCAGGCGGTCCTGGCCGCGGGCGGCGGGATTCTGGTGGTGCTCGTTGGCTTCGCTATCGTGCGGGCCATTCGGAAGAAGCGCAGGTTCCAGTATTCATTGCGGCGGTTCATGGCGATGGCCTTCGCGGCCGGCCTTTGCGTGCTGGGAGGGATGCACTGGTGGCACTCGCAGCGCAGTCTTGCGGT
>JBEKKG010001124.1:0-2622 GCA_050010835.1 Planctomycetota bacterium | reverse complement strand
TGTCAGTAAATGCGTGGCCCAGAGCGTACCGCGGGCGTCCCGCCCGCCTTCGTCCTCGCGCCCTGCCGGCCTGCCACGGGCGGGCGGGACGCCTGCGGTACATTTGCTGACATGCACCCGTGCAAACCGGGATCCCACATTTTTCCTGTAACCTTGCGCCGCTGTGTGCAAACCTTAGACAGGAGGATGCCATGAGCGCGGCAGAGACGTGCGCAAACCCATCCGATGCGGAGCTGATTGCCCGCATACAGAGCGGCGAGCAGGCGGCGTATGCGGAGTTGATCCGGCGCCACCAGGACCGGTTGCGCGCCGCGCTGTCCTTCTACTGCAGTTCGCAGGCGGAAGTTGAGGAACGCCTCCAGGAGGCGTTCGTGCAGGCGTATGCCCAGTTGGCGTCCTACGACACGGCCGTGCCTTTCTACCCCTGGTTGAAAGGCATCGCCTGGAACGGGCTGAAGATGGAGTTGCGCCGGCTCCAGACCGCCCGCCGCTGCAACCTGGATTACCTGCGCTGCGTCCGCCTGGCCAAGCTGGAACAAGACCCGGAGGGCGCGGAAGCCGAGGAGCGCGCCGCGGCCTTGCGCCTTTGTCTTGAGAGACTGCCGCAAGAGCAGGCGGCGCTCATTCAG
Organism: Planctomycetota bacterium; assembly: GCA_050010835.1. Classification (GTDB taxonomy): domain Bacteria; phylum Planctomycetota; class SZUA-567; order H5-PLA8; family H5-PLA8; genus JAPLOD01. The sequence goes on along the minus strand of JBEKKG010001124.1, from coordinate 1,993 downwards.
GCGAAGTATTCGGATAACCTGCCGCTGCAGGAGCTGGCGGCGCGTATGCAGACAACCACCGGCGCGCTGAAGGTCCGGCTCCTGCGCCTGCGGCAGGCCCTGCGCACTTGCATCCTGAAGCAACTGGCGCAAACGGAGAGGGTCTAGCCATGGAGCGACACGAAGCCCTGCTGGCCGGCTATTTTGAGGGGACCCTGACCCTGGCGGAACAGGAGGCGCTGGCGGCGTATGTGCGCGGCGATCCCGGTACCCGGCGCCGTTTCGCGGCGCTGGCCGAAATGGAGGGCCTGCTGTGGGGCCACTTCGCCCCGGAGCAGGTGCGCGCGGCAATGGTGCGCCGCACGATGAGCTGCCTGCCGAATGCCGAAAGGCGCGAGCAGACCGTGGAGCACGTGATGGCCCGCATTGCCGAGCACGCTCCCCTGGCTGCGCCGGCCGCAACAGCGGCTCAGACCGCGGCGGCGGCGCACAGTCCGGTCCTTGCGGCCCCAGCGGGCGGTAAGGGCCGCGAGCTGGGCGCCTGGCGTTTGTATCTTGGCGACCGGCGGCTTTGGGCCACGGCCGCGGGGATGTTGCTCACACTGTCGGCGGCGCTGTACCTGGCCTGGGGACGCCGCCTGATTCAACAGCACAGGTGGGACATTGCCGCACTGACGGGCGTGGCCAAGTTGGAGAACCACACAGGCCAAGTCGCCATCTTGACCGAATTCCTGGATGCAAAGGTCCCGGCCCGAGAAGGCCAGTCTTTGGCGGGCCGCGACGGCCTGGAAATCACAGGCTCGGGACGGGCCGCCGTCACCTTCTCGGACCAAAGCCGGCTGGAACTTGTGTCGCCGCATCGCCTGGCGCGCCTCTGGCTGTGCCGTCCGGCCGCCTATCAGACGGCCGGCAGGACCGGCCTGCTCGGCAAACGTGTGACCCTGGAAAGCGGCATCCTGGAAGCGACCGTGGCCAAGCAGGCGCAGGACAAACCGATGACCTTGTACACGCCGCAAGCCGACCTCGAAGTGCTGGGCACGCGCTTCCGCCTTGCGGTTGCCGGCGACTGCACGCGGCTGGAAGTATACGAGGGCCGCGTGAAGTTGACGCGCCGCGCCGATCAGAAGTCCGTGGAAGCCGGCGCGCAGGAATTTGCCGTGGTGTGCCCGGGAGTGGAACTGAAGACTTTGCGGTCCGCGGCCTCGCCGCCCGGAACGCAACGCTAGGTACAACGCCGCAGAAGAAAGGTGCCATCCGAGCCGCGCGCGTCAGCAAGCGGTCCGCTCCCTTACGGTCGCGGCTCTGAATGATAAGCCTCCGCTGGGCCGCTCGCTGACGCGCGCGGCTCGGATGGCCAGTTCATACCGCAACTTTTGACGCCGGGAAGACCCTGCGAAAGGAGGGAGGAGCCATGTTGTCACCACAGACGCTGAACCGTCCCCAAGCCGTAGCACGGAAACACAATAGAATGGCGGGCTGCTTCAGAGCCCGCCAGAAGCACGTGACCAGCTTCACGCGCCAGTTGGCCACGCTCCTGGATGCCGGCTTGCCGGTGGTGCGCAGCCTGGACATCCTGCTGCACCAACAGAAACCGGGAGCACTGAAGCTGGCGCTGGCCGAGGTCAAAGAAGACGTGGAAAGCGGCTCAGCGCTTTCCGAAGCTCTGGCGCGGCATCCGCTGGTCTTCGACAGGCTGTACGTCAACATGGTCCGCGCGGGGGAGGCGGGCGGGGTGCTTGACGAAATCCTCTCGCGCCTGGCCGACTACCGTGAGAAAGCCCTGCGCCTGCAGCAGCGCATCGTGGGCGCGCTCGTGTACCCGGCGGCGGTCATCACCATAGCCTGCGCCATCCTGTGCGGGATCATGGTCTTCATCATCCCGCGGTTTGAGCAGATGTTCAACGAGATGGGCCTGCAACTGCCGGCCATGACGCAAGGCTTGATGTGGATCGCCAATACGCTGGCCAACTTCTGGTACCTGCTGGTCTTCACGCCAGTGCTTGCGTGGGCGGGT
>JBEKKG010001123.1:0-2623 GCA_050010835.1 Planctomycetota bacterium | reverse complement strand
CCATTCCCAAGTCTCGCTTCGCCGGCGGGTAAGAAGCCAGGAGCAGCGATTGGGACAGCGATACGATGAGCCCGCTCACCGCGCCCTGGGCGATGCGGCAGGCGATCAGCATCTCGAAGCTCGTCGAAAGACCACAAGCAAACGAGGCAAGGGTGAATAGGGCTGTTGCGACCAGGAACACCCGTACCTGCCCGAAGCGTCCCGTGAGAAACCCGGTGAGAAGCATGGAAATGGCGCTAGCCACGGCATAGGTGGTGATCACCCAGGTACCCTGATTCGGGCTCACCCCCAGGTCGCCTGCGATGGAGGGCACTGACACGTTGGCAATGGTGATGTCGAGCACCTCCATGAAGTTCCCCATGGCCAAAGCGAAAGTGACCAGCAAAAGCGTCCATCCGCGCAGCGGTGGTTTCTCTGCCATAACGCCTCGTGATCAGTTCTGGGCTGGATGGGAGGAGGAACTCGCCCCGCCGATATCATGGAGAATGATGCGATTGATTCGCTCTTCAATCGTCGGCGGAATGCCGCCGATGGCGCTGGTGTGCAAGGCCGGCTCTGTGCGTGGTGACTGCGTCAAAACCAGGCCGGATTGGTCGTCAATGGCTACGTTCACCGTCATGGACAGCCCCACGCGCAACGGATGGGCCTGCAGTTCCGCCGGGATCAGAGTAATGCGCACAGGCAAGCGCTGGATGATCTTGATCCAGTTGCCGCTGGCGTTCTGTGAGGGAATCAAGGCAAAGGCCGCGCCGGTCCCCGCGCCAATGCCTGCGACGGTGCCGTGGTATTTCATTGCGGAACCGTACTGGTCCGACCAAAGTTCAACCTTCTGTCCGATGCGGAGCCGGTCCAGTTGGTTCTCTCTAAAATTGGCTTCCACCCAGACTTCATCCAAGGGGATCACCGCCAAGAGCGGCATGCCCGGCTGGATGCGTTGGCCGAGTTGCACCGTTCGTTTGGCGACCCAGCCTCCGCTGGGCGACCGTACACGCATACGCGATTCCTCCAGAAGGGCCTGGCGCAGCCGCGCGGCAGCCGCCAGCACTTGCGGATGGGTGTCCACGGTGGTTTTGTCCACCGGTACGCGCGCGGCGGCCAGCGATGTTTCCGCCAAGTTGACGGCTGCACGCGCGGCAGCAACGGCGTCACGGGCATGTTGTATCTCTTCAACGGAGAGGACCGAGCCGTCGGCCGGCAAGCCCTCTCGCCGGGCAAGATCCGCCTCGGCCCTTGCCAGGTCTGTGCGCCGTGCCGCTACTTGTGCTTCCTGCCGGGCCACTTCGGCAAAGAGTTCATTCACTTGTCGCACCGCGATCCCTAGGTTCGCCTCGGCCTGTTGCACCGCCACTTGCGCATCGGCTGCGTCAAGTACCACCAGCACCTGCCCCGCCTCGACCCTGTCGGTGTCATCGGCCGCCACAGCCACCACCGTGCCGCTGGTCTGGGCGGTCAACGGAATGACATTGCCGACGACATAGGCGTCGTTCGTGGTTTCCCGATGGCGCGCCACCGTCCACCACCATGCGGCCACACCGAAACCGGCGAGCAACATCAGGAAAATGACGATGAGCAAGGTGCGGCGCCTGCGTGCGGCGGATCCGGGAACAGCTTGGGTTGCGGGGGCGTCAGTCATGGTCTGGGATCTTTCTTTCAAGGGTGGCCGTTGTCGGCGGAGTCTGCGCCGTGACGGAGGCAAGCGCGGCGTCCGGCTCCCACCCGCCGCCCAATGCCTTGGCCAATGCCACCGTATCGAGCAACTGTGCCAACTGCACTTGTTGGCGCAAAATCTCGGCCTGAAGCGTTGCTTGCCGGCGGAGGAGAACCGTGAGATCGTCCGTCAGGCCACGTTGCCGGAGTTCGGCCGTCAACTGTTCGCTATGAAGACTTTCTCTCCAGCAGCGTTCCGCCGCCTCTGCACGTTGGCGGTCCTGCTCCAAGGCGCTCAGAGCGTCGGCGACGTCCTTCTGCGCGAGCAAGAGGGTTCCTTGATAGGCAACGAGGGCTTGTTCAACGCGTGCGTCGGCGACCTTGATAAGGCTTCTTACCCGCCCCCAGTCCAGAAGGTTCCAACGTACTGTCGGCCCCGCGAACCACAGTATCGAGCCGTTCGACACGAGACCCCGCGGCTGGGTTGAGAACATTACGAACGAGCCGCTCAACGTCAGCCGTGGGTACAGGTCGGCCTTGGCCACGCCGACACGGGCGGTGGCGGCGGCTAGCTGGCGTTCCACACGGCGCAGATCGGGCCGCCTGCGCAGCAGATCAGCCGGGACTCCCACAGCCAATTCGCCAGGCAACGCGGGCAAGGAACATTCCACCGCCAAACTGGCATCGTTCTGACCCGGCGCCTCACCGATGAGCGCGGAAATGCTGTGTCGAGTTTGCTCCTCCGCAGCCACAAGCAGTGGAAGATTTGCCTCGGCGGCTGCGACGGCAGCCTGCGCGGCCGCCATGTCGGCGTCGGTGGCCAAGCCGTGGGTCCGTTTCTTCTGGACGATGTCCCGCTGCGCGGTCGTCAGCCGCACCTGCTCCTCTGCTAGATGCCGCTGAGTTTGCAGATAGCGCAACTGCAACCAATCGCGAGTGACTTCAGCGGCTACGGTGTTGGCCACGCCCAGCACGT
>JBEKKG010001122.1:0-2629 GCA_050010835.1 Planctomycetota bacterium | reverse complement strand
CTACTACTCGCCCGGCCAGGGCCGCGATCCTTACTTCGGGCTGATGCCGGTGTCCATCGCGCACCACACGGAGGCGTCGGTCCAGGCCTGCCGCGCGGCCGGCAAGGAGGCCTGGACCTATAGCGGCGGGGGCGCGCGCTATGACATTGGGCGCTGGGCCTTCTTTGCCAGGCAGAAAGGGCTGAGCGGCTTTCTGCGCAACGGCTACCAGTACGTGAACTCAACCGCGTACTACGATTTCTCCGATACGGAAGGCGCCTGGTCCCAGGTCTGGCCCAGCAAACAGGGCCTTGTGGACACCCTCAATTGGGAACGCACGGCCGCGGGCGTCAACGATTTTCGTTATCTCAGAACACTGGAGAACCGCATCGCCGCGGCGAAAAAAGAAGGCCGGAACAAAGCGGGCCTGGAAGCGGCGGAAACGTTCCTGAGGCAAACGCTTCAACCCATCAACCTCGGCGACGAGAGCAGCGCCGCGCTGCCGCCTGAAGAGTGGGCCGCTTTCCGCGGGGAACTGGCCAGACACATCCTGGCCCTGGGCCCTTGAGGTTGTGCCACGGATATACCGCCGCAACGCGGCGGCTTATCCGTGCTGCCCGCGGCTGGCACGGATGAGGCCGCGCCGAAGTGGGCGCAAACTGGAGATGATGGCGCAGACCGGCGCGGCCACATCCGTGGCACCATTCCGATGGCAGGGATTTTGGATTGCCCCGGTGTGCGAACCGCGCCCCGGAAATGCTCCGAAGGAAGTAAGCTCAAGGGCGCGGAAGATGTACTAATATAAAGGAGCGAACATTGTGGATTTTAGATTTTCGATTTCCGTTTTCCAGTTTTCGGTTATGATGGAGAAAAGAGGCGGTACATGCGCATTTCTCAGCCGGAACGCTCGCATCGAGGAGGAGCCATGATTACACGATCCCTGCCGCGGACTGCCGCGCTTAGAGGCCTGGCGTTGGGCTTGGCGCTGCTGCTAGCTGCGAGCGCGCAGCAGGCTTACGGAGCTGGGGTGGCCACAAACCTGGCGTTTCTCTCGCAGCCTGCGGACGCGATTGTCAACAACCCTATACCACAGTTTCAGGTGGCCGTGCAGGATAATCTTGGCAGAACGGTGACCGTGGGCGCTGGCAGCACTGACGCGATTCAAGTCCTCCTCTATATCGGAGGCAACCCCGACGGTGGAGTGCTCCAGGGCACCCAGACCGTCAATGCCGTCAAGGGTGTGGCCACCTTCAGCGGCTTGACGATCAACACTGCGGGGATCGGTTACACGCTCAAGGCCCAAGATAATACGCAGCCCTCACCCCTCGTTGCGGATAGCCTCCCCAGCAAACCATTCAACATCAACGGCGTGCCCGCCAAGCTGGCCTTTGTCGCGCAACCGGGCACAACAATAGCAGGCGCCATAATCAACCCGGTGGCTACGGTCACAGTGGCCGTGCTGGATGCCTCCGGGAATACGGTCACCAGCCTCACCGGCGCCACCATTACTATGGCCATCGGTGCCGCAAGCCCCCCGGGGACACTTACGGGGGGCACATCGGCCACTACGAGCAGCGGCGTGGCAACCTTCTCCAACTTGTCAATAGACACTGCGGGAGTTGCGTTCACGCTCACGGCTTCCTCGGGCAGCCTGACCCCCGCAACCAGCACCCCCTTCGACATTCAGTATGAACTGGCGTTCACCGCTCAACCGGGCAACGCGACTTCGGTTACCCCCATCAGCGCGGTGCAGGTCGCAGTCCAGGACGCCAAAGGGAACACGATCTCGGCAGCGTCGAACCCCATCACGCTGTCCATCGGCCCCAATTCGCCTGGCAATGGCACACTTTCCGGCACACTGACGGAGCCTGCCGTCAACGGCGTGGCCACGTTCAACAACTTGGGCATAAACAAGGTGGGCACGGGCTACACGCTGGCGGCCTCGGCGGCGGGTGTCATTAACGGCACTGGCATCCAAGGCGGCATCAGCCAGCCGTTCAACATCCTGCCGGGACCGGCCAGCCAATTGGCCTTCGTCACGCAACCCAGTAACGCGGTTGTGGGCACCCCCTTCTCGCCGGCCGTGCAGGTGGCGGTGCAGGATGCGGTGGGCAACCTGGTGCCCACGGCCTTTGGCAGCATTACGATTGTCCTCGGCAACAACATAAGTTCCGGGTCGGTCACCGGCACCACTTCGGTGGCCACGGCCGGCGGCGTGGCCACTTTCAACAACCTGAGCGTAGACACGGCGCAGAATGGTTATGTGCTGGCGGCCAGCAGCCCCGGACTCGCGTCCGCAACGAGCAATGTGTTCAACGTTCGGGCCCGCGCGCCAACGGTAGCGTCGCTCTCGCCGGCGACCGGCGTAACGACTGGCGGAACGAACGTGGTCGTGAATGGAGCGTATTTCGCCGGCGTGGGCACGGTGACCGTGACCTTTGGGGGCGTGCCTGCGACAAACGTGATTGTCGTCAGCGCCACGCAGCTCAATGTCACCGCGCCGCCCTTCGCCCAGGTCACCGCCGTGGACGTGGTGGTCACCAACCCCGACGGGCAGTTCGGCACCTTGGCGTCCGGCTTCAACTACATCCTGCCCATCCCCGTGATCACCAGTCCGACCACCATCACCACCACTTTTAACGCGGTCTTC
>JBEKKG010001121.1:0-2631 GCA_050010835.1 Planctomycetota bacterium | reverse complement strand
TGCGTGTTCCCGTAGCTCTTGCGCGTCAGCAGCCCCAGCGGGTGGTTGTGCTCGTAGAAGCAGCTCACGCCGTTGTGGTTGGACGAGGCGATCCGCCCCGCGTCGTCCAGCGTCCAGGTAATCGCCCCGTCGTTGACCGGCTGGTTGCCGTCGTAGGAGTAAGTCTGCCGCGGCCAGACAATCGTGGTCCCCTCAACCACCTGGCGCCAGTTCAGTTGCCGCCGCCGCCCGTTCGCGTAATTGTCGAGCTGGAAAACGTTGCCCTTGAGGTCCTTGAACCCCACCAGGAACCCGGCCGGATCGTAAGCCCGCTGCGCGCTGCCGCTTCCTGGATACTGTGTCTCCACCAGCCGGTGCGCCGTGTCGTATTGGAAGAGCGTGTTGTGGTTCAGCGCGTCCGCCACCAGCCACAGATCGCCCTTCAGGTAGCCGTACGTCGTGCTCCCTTCCCCCTTGCTCGTCTTGGCGGCCAGCCGCCCGCGCTGGTCATACACGTACTTCGTCCAGCGCCCGTCCGGATAGTTGATCTGCCCGAGCTTCCCGTTGTCCGCATAAGCGTGGCCGGTCACTTGCGGCCAGCAGGTTTGCAGGAGCAGACTGGCGAGGAGGGCGAAGGTTCGGGCAATGCTCATGGGCACACACCTGCATTGAGAGTCACAATAGTTTCGTGCACGTCCCTGAATCTCCGTGAACGTCCCCAAAACTCAATTAAAGCAGAAAGGTCGCTGCTTCAGCCTTTGCTCTGCCTCGCAATCCAGCTATGTCAATTCTCCCATTAAGTAACTCGTCAAGATCGCGTTTTTGCCGCCCAAGCTCGACCTGTATGAGCGGATGACTTAGAATCTCGGCTTCCGCCCCTGGAGCGTTCGTGTCAATTTCACCGTGCTTAATCACGTAGCAATCGACTGCTTCGTAGGCCCGTTTCGCCGCAGCTCCAACTTCCTCGGATTGTCCATTTCTGCGGCATCTCAAGGCGTAAGCCAAGGCAGATGCGGCGTCTTCCGCTTCAGCTTGTTCGGTTGGCCAGTCAGAATCCGATTGCAGTTGCGAAATCAGTTTCATGCAGGTTCGCAGCATGGCCTCCAACTCAGCATCTGGCATCCGGCGGCCCAATAGATCTGCCCACAATCTGGAAAGAGAACGCTCCAGACTATCCGGGTCGCCTTCCTGGGCCAGTTCCGAAAACTTGCGGTATCTCGGCATTAGGCGTTCGGCACAGGCTGCTGCAAAAGCGCCGCGAAGTTCGGGCTGAAGTTTATCAAGAGGCTCCAAATGTGCTCGATCAAAGGAAAGTACCATGGCTAAAATGCTCCACATTTATCAAGGTGCCGTCGACGGAGGATTCTCGTCACGTTTATCATCTCCTATAACCCCGCTTGCCCGCGCAGCAGGTGCGGCCTGCACTCCTTTATCTGGCCAAACGGCAGTTCTGGGGCCTGTAACCACCCCACCACTAGACTTTATCAGATTCTTGCAGTCAGGGCAAATCGTTCGCGATGAACCCAAAGCCTTTGGCTGGGCATTGGCGGTGCCAGCGTTCAATACAGTTGCCTGCTCAGCATCCAGATTCGGCACTGATGCGTTGACTTCATCCGGACGGAGCGCGGCCCGCTGCGAAGGAGACAATGGCCGACGTCCAGCAACGAGAGTGCCTTTGTCTGTTTCCAGGACAGCAGTAGTCCTATTCTGTGCCGCTATTGGGTCAGGCTTGGGCAGGTTCAAAGCATCATGAATCTCATCTGCCCTTTTCGCAAGGTTTGCCGCTTGAGCTTGTGTCGGCACCCTGCCTGCCGCAGAATCGAGCAGACCCCCTACCATTGCTGCCGTTCCTGCAACTTGCCCAGTACCGACAAGTACTCGGCTTGCGCGATCAACGGTACTAAGCTCTGTCTTATTGCCAGTCTTCGCGAAATCACCCGTATCATATCCAACAGTTCCCTCCACTACCTTGGTTGCGCCCGTGGCGTCGCTGATCTCCGTTGCCACAGCCAAGCCCACCGAACCGGGAATGCCCTGTCCAGATTTCTCGTGGAGTTCATAGACACGAACCAAGTGCTCTTGCTCTCGCTCGTAAGCTTGTCGTATGTTGTTGTCTCGGAATGCGCGAACGGCTTCTTGCCGTGCGGCGCTGCTGGTTACTAAAGCATGGGTGCCGTATACGACAGCACTCGCTGCATCCGAAATGCCCCGACCCGTCTCTTTCGCCAGTTCAACTCCTGTACCTATGGTGTCAGTATAAAGGTCACTCAAGTCATACAACCCCAGTGGATCAATCTGGTTTATCGGATCACCTCCGAACGCCGCGTACATATTCATCCCCGCCGCCAGCCCCAGCGGGTCCCTGCTCAGGAACCGCCCCAGCCCGGGGTCGTAGAACCTGTTGCGGAAGTACTGCAGCCCGAACTCCGGGAACCCCGTCCGCCCCTGGAAGCCCAGGCGGTTGCCGAGGCCAGACTGGGCCTCAGGCGCTCCGTTGGAACTCAGCACGTCCGTCTTGCCGTAGGCATCGTAGCGCTGCCACTCCAGCGGGAAGCCTTGCGCGTTGCACAGGCCCACGACCGAACCGTTGATGTCCGTCATCCAGAACTTGGTGGGATCTTGGAGCGCCGGCGTCCCGCCGGCTTGGGTGTC
>JBEKKG010001120.1:0-2641 GCA_050010835.1 Planctomycetota bacterium | reverse complement strand
CCGGCGAGAAAGGCCAATCATGGATAGGCCAACCACTGGCATGCCGATCATGGATAAACGAAGCCATCCCATACGCATTGTGATTGCCGACGATCATCCCATTTTCCGCGACGGGCTGCGGCGCTTGCTGGAATCGGAAGCCGATATGAAAGTGGTGGGCGAAGCCTGCGACGGCCACGAGGCGGTGAAGTTGGCGACGGAGACCAAGCCCGACATTCTTCTGCTCGATTTGGCCATGCCGCACCACACTGGGCTGGATGCGCTGCGCGACCTGAATGCGAGCGGCGGCGCGGCCGGGGTGGTGCGCATCATCCTGCTGACGGCGGCGGTGGAAAAGAAACAGATGGTGGAGGCGTTGCAGTTGGGAGCGCGTGGCGTGGTGCTGAAGGATTCCGCCACGCAACTGCTGCTCAAGAGCATTCATGCGGTGATGGCCGGGGAGTACTGGGTGGGGCGGGACAGCGTTTCGAATCTGGTGCAGTACCTGCGCAACCTCATGCAGAGCACGAACGAAGAGACAAAACAGAGGAAATTCGGGCTGACGCCGCGGGAACTGGAGATTGTCTCCGCGGTGGTCGCGGGCTATGCCAATCGGGAAATCGCCGAGTACTTCAAAATCAGCGAGGATACGGTGAAGCACCACCTGAGCAACATCTTCGACAAACTTGGGGTTTCCACCCGCCTGGAACTGGCGCTGTTCGCGGTGAACCAGGGGCTTCCGCTGAAAACGATTGTGTAATCCAGCAGGCTGCGGAAAAACCGATGTCCAACCCTAAAGGGGCGTCTGATTTCCTGTAGAAACGCGGCAAGCGCCGTCTCTACAGGGGAAGATAAGGCGATACCTAATACGAAACCTGAGTTTCTCGGCAGTCTGGCGGAGGCAGGCTATTTCTAAGAGAAATCTCTGGGCCATAGCACGATAGTGCCATCCCAGGCACTGGTGTGCTATTGGGTAGAGAGCCGGGTTGGGGGTATTTTACAATTACACGACGGTGAACTACTGTCCCGAGGAATAAGTGAGGCCAGGGCGCGTCGTCGATGGGGGCAAACAGTGATCCAATCAATCCGTCAACTTTGGGCTGAGGAGAGCGGTCAAGACGTTGCCGAGTACGCGGTGATGCTCGCAGTAATCCTGGTGATCGTGATTGGCACGGTCCGACTGATCGGCGGCAGCGCCAATAACGTGTTCTCGCAAGTCGGAAGCCAGTTGGCAAACTAGCCCGCTCGAACAGTCCCGCTGCCGTCTGGCAGAGGGCTTACCCTGATTTTTTCTGTAGTTTCTTTCCCGAAGGCAAGGTTTCAAAGTTGCAAGGTTTCAGAGTTTCAACGTAAGGCTCTTGGGTGTCGGTTGCCAGGAGTGTGCGCTCCGTGCGGTTCAGACCTTGAAACCTTGAAACTTTTCAACCTTGAAACCTTGAAACCTTTGGCCTGTCTTACTGACCGGTCGGAGTTGCCGCTGTTTTCTCCGGGACCGGAGCCGCTTTTTCTGGAGCGGAGGCGGTGCCGAGCCTGGTGAGGAACGGGAAGAAGGGCGTGACTTCAAAGGGCATCTTGTCGGCTGGGTTAGTGATGGCGACGGGCTTGGTCTTGACCAATTCGAGCTGATTGTTCCACGGATCGACCTTGACCCGGCCGCCGAGAGGAAGCGCCGCGACCTGGTCGGCCTTCTTTGGGTCGAATTGCGGCGAGGCGGTCATCAATGACGACATCCTGGTGGCATTGCCATTGAGAAGGCTGTCGCCCAGGTGCGCACGGATCAGGTTCTTCAGCTCCGGAGCGCGGGCCTGGACCGCTTTGAGGAACAAGCCGGCGTTGCTGAGCTTGTCCTTGTAGGGGGAGTTGTTGAGCAGTTCCATGGCTTTCTTGTCAGCGGCCTCTTCTTCGCCGCGATCGCGGGCGAAATCCATGCGTTCGAAGGTGCGCTCATCGGGAAAGAACATGCGGTCGTTGAAGGCGAGCTTGGTGTTGAGGTGGTGGCCGAGCACGATGTGCGCCAGTTCGTGGGTCAGGATCATGGCCAGGGATGCTTCGTCTGGCAGCACGTCAATCATGCCGCGGCTCACGACGATGGTATGTCCAATGGTAAAGGACTCCAGCGGTGTGGTCATCAGCACGCGGCACCTGATCTCGGGTTGAATGTCGAGGTTATTGGTGACCATGACGTTGTTGACGACGGTCAGTAGCACCTTGTCGATTTCGCCTTCCGGCGCGAGCAGGCCGATCTGCTGCAGGCGGTCAAGTACGTTGGTTTCCGCCTGACGTTCCCAGGCACGCTGCGCTTCGATGGGGCTGGCGTCCTGGGCTTTCTGACTCTGGTCCTGGACTGCCTGGAGGGGATCGACGGTGATCTCAGTGAACTCAGAGTTGCGGCGGAGATCCTTCAGGTTATATCCCCAGAGCCGCGTCTGCGCCTTGTAATTAAGCGTCTGGCCCAGACGATACTTGAGATCGGACTCCTCGGAATAAATCAGCGAAGGCAGCCAGACGCCGGGGCGGAGGTTCTGCCGCCAACTGTCAAAATGCAGGTAATAACCGGCTCGCGGATGAGGATAGTAAGTGCCGTTGAAGCGGACGATGTTGTAGTCCTGGTCTTCGATCCAGATGCGGCCGAGGAACCGGCCCTTGCCGGCATCTTTCTTGG
>JBEKKG010001119.1:0-2649 GCA_050010835.1 Planctomycetota bacterium | reverse complement strand
CCTGCGGCCCGGCCTGAAAGGGCCGCATCCGCTCATGGGCCCCGTGCCAGGAGTGCGGGGCCTGTATGTGGCCGCAGGCCATTACCGCAACGGCCTGTGCCTGGCGCCGCTCACGGGCGAGATAATCGTTGCGCTGCTCAGGAACGAGGCGCCGCCGCTGCCACTGGAACCGTGGCTGCCGAGATTGAGCCGGCTGGAGGAGGATGGAAGTTCATGAACGACAACACCGAAGTGCCGCTTTTCGACAAAGTCAAGGCCGCCGCGGAAGCGCTGCAGGAGATCATAACTAAACCTCCGCGCGCCGCGGTCATCCTGGGCACAGGCATGGGCGGGCTGGCTGAACAGATCAAGAAGGCCAAGGACATGCCTTATGAGGACATCCCCTACTTCCCCGTGTCCACGGTAGCCAGCCACGCCGGACGCGCCGTCGCGGGAATGTTGGGCAACACGCCCATTATCGCCTTTGACGGCCGGTTCCATTTCTACGAAGGCTACAGTTTGGAGCAGGTCACGCTGCCCGTGCGTGTGGCCAAGGCCGTGGGCGCGGCGGCGCTGTTCCTGAGCGGCGCGGCGGGCGGGATGAACCCGCAGCATGAGAAAGGCGACCTGATTCTGCTTGAGGACCACATCAACCTGATGCCGGGCAACCCGCTCATTGGCATTAACGACGAACGGCTCGGCCCGCGCTTTCCAGATATGAGCGCGCCCTATGACCGCAAGCTGCTCGCGCGCGCCGCGGAGATCTGCCTGGAAGAACGCATCCGCGCGCACCGCGGGGTCTATGTGGCCGTGCCGGGGCCGAGCCTGGAAACGCGCGCCGAGTACCGCTTCCTGCGCGCCTTGGGCGCGGACCTGGTGGGGATGAGCACCGTGCCGGAGGTGCTGGTGGCCGTGCATGCCGGCCTGCGCGTCTTCGCGGCCAGCATCATCACGGACCGCTGCCTGCCGGATGCGCTGGAGCCCGCGAACATAGACGAGATCATCGCCGTGGCCAACGCCGCGGCGCCCAAGCTGACGCGCTTGGTCTCGCGCCTGATCAGCGAGTTGTGAGAGGGAGAGTTGTAAGCGTTATACTCCCGGTGTATACACCTTCAGGAGGGCAATGGCCATGGCAAGCCATATCACACGCCGCGCCTTTGTTCGCAACGCGGCCCTGGGCGGTACTGGCCTGGGGCTGGTAATCCTTTCCAACAGCCAATCCGCGCGCACCTACGCAGCCAACGAAAAGCTCAATCTCGCCCACATCGGCTGCGGTGGCCGCGGCATGGAGTTGATCGGCACGTTTTGCACCCTGGGGAACATCGTAGCCTTGTGTGACGTGAGCGACTCGAAAGCCCAACGCATGTTCGAGAAGTTCCCTGACGTCCCGAAGTTCAAGGACTTCCGCAAGATGCTGGACGCGAAAGGCAAGGAAATTGACGCCGTCGTCGTGGCCACGCCTGACCACGTTCACGCCGTGGCCTCCGCCGCGGCCATCCGCGCCGGCAAGCACGTCTACACGGAGAAACCTCTGACACGCCTGGTGCAGGAAGCGCGGGCGCTGCGTGAGTTCGCCAGGGAGAAGAAGGCCGCGACCTCGATGGGCAACCAAGGCACGGCCTCCGGCGCGTATCGCCGGGCGCTAGAGCTGATTCAGAACGGCACGCTGGGACGCATTACTGCTGTGTATTCCTGGACTGACCAGGGCGGGCAGGGCTGGAAGACTGCGCCTGAAGGCGAGCAGAAGATCCCGCCCTACCTGGACTGGGATTTGTGGCTGGGCCCGGCGCTCGCGCGGCCCTTCCACATCAAGTGGATGGGTTGGCAGTTCTGGCGGGAGTTCGGCACGGCGCAGCTTGGCAACTGGGCCTCGCATATTTCGAACCTCGCTTTCCGCGCCCTGAAGCTGGACACGCTCTGGTACGCAGACCCCGCGGCCAAGACGCTCATCAAAGTGGAAGCGAAAGTGGACGAGATCAACCGCCTCGGCTTCTCGCGCTGGGAGCACGTCCAATGGCACATCCCCGCGCGGGGCGAGTTGCCGCCGTTCACTTTCTGCTGGCTCAATGGCGGTGGGGCCACGCCGATGCGCAAGCAGATCGAGGAACTCCTGGGCCGCCCGCTCGACTGGGGCGATAGCGGCGAGAAGAAATGGAAGGATTGGGCGGGCTGCCTCATCGTGGGCACCGAAGGCAAGCTCTACACCAACGGCCACAACACCATTTTCAGCCTGTTGCCTGAAGAAAAGTTCAAGGACGTGCAGCGCGAGAAGCCCGAGAAAATCGAGCAGTCCCACGGGCACGAGCGGGACTGGCTGGAAGCATGCAAAGGCGCCAAGCCCGCTTGGGCCAACTATGACTTCGCTGGCCCGCTCACCGAGTTCAACATGCTCGGCAACGTGGCCACGCAGTTCGACGGCGTTCTCGAGTTCGATCCCTTGGAGTGCAAGATCGTTAACAACCCGGACGCCGACAAGGCGCTGCGTTACGAGTACCGGCAGGGATGGTCACTCTAGGAGGGAGCATGATGACGGTCGCGGGGTTCCCTTGGGTCGTTGCCGTGTTGCTCGTGGGTGCGGCGCTTTGCGCGGTTACGGTCCCGGCCGAACCCGCGCCGGCGGGTCCGCTGGCCGGGGCGTCGGTTGAGGAACTGCCGAAGCACCGGCGGGAT
>JBEKKG010001118.1:0-2650 GCA_050010835.1 Planctomycetota bacterium | reverse complement strand
GCTTCACTGCGCCTCGGACTAGCACACGCAACGATTGCGAAGCGGCCTTTCGTTACCAGAAGGCCGTTTGAACGAAGCCGCCCGCGCGGCGGACGCTACGCGTGGTTGAAGGTAGTGGCAGCGGGGTAACAGCGGCGGTATTTTGTGGGTCACAAGGAGGTCCCTGTGACCCAACTTCGCAAACAGATGCTGGACGAACTCCAGCGTCGTAATTACTGTCAGACTACCGTGAAGGGCTACCTGAAGATCGTGGAGGCCTTCGCCAAGCATTTTCATCGTTCCCCGGATCAGCTTGGGGCGGAACAGATCCGCGCCTATCAGGTGTATCTGTTCACCGAGAGAAAGCTGAATGCGCGCACAGTCGGGCACCACACCGCGGCTTTGCGTTTCTTCTTCTGCAAGACGCTGAAGCGAGCCTACCCGATTGAGGAAGTGCCCTATCCGAAAGCCCCGCGGCGCCTGCCGACGATTCTCACGCAGGACGAGGCCATTCGACTGATCGACTCAGCCAGCAATCTGTATCATCGCGCCATGCTCATGACGGTCTACTCGACCGGCATGCGCAGAGCCGAGATGTGCCAGTTGAAGGTGGAGGATATCGACAGCGACCGCATGCTCATCCATATCCGTCAAGGCAAGGGGCGTCGCGACCGGGACGTACCGTTGAGCCCGAAACTGCTCGAGACCTTGCGCGAGTACTGGCGGTGGATGAAGCCGAAGACGTTCTTGTTCCCGGGCACAGTCAACGGCTCGCGAGCAGACAAGCCAATCTCAGCCAAAATGGTGTGGTACGCCTGTCGCGAAGCCGCTCAGCGTGCTGGCATTACCAAACCCGTGCGCCCGCACTTACTTCGCCACAGTTTCGCCACGCATCTTCTGGAAGGGGGAGCCGATCTGCCCACCGTGCAGGCGCTGCTCGGGCATGCCGACCTCAAGCCCACTTCCATTTACCTGCATCTGTCCGAGCGCCATCTCCGGGCGGCCGGCACGCCGCTCGACAACGCCGAACTGTCGAGCCTGGATCAGGTGAAACGGTCGCGAAGGTTGCACAAGAAATGAACCGGCCACCTTTCGAGGTGGCCGATATCATCCGTGCGCATGGCAACAGCTTCGTCGCGAAGGGCCGGTCCTGGGTGACCTGGCTGCATCTTCGCGTGCTTTTCGCCATCGAGCACTGCCGCACTGCTGCGCTCGGCGGCCATCTGGACCGCTGCCGCCAATGCGGCCATGAAGCCATCTCTTTCAACTCCTGCCGGTCCAGGCACTGTCCCAAGTGCCAAACCAACGCTCGCGACAACTGGCTCGCCGGACGCAGTCGGGAACTGTTGCCGGTCAACTACGTACATGTCGTTTTTACGATCCCCCACGAGTTGTCCTGGCTGGCCCTGCAAAACAAGAAGGTCGTCTACGACCTTCTGTTCCGCGCCAGCGCCGCAACCCTACTGGAGATTGCCGCCAACCCGAAGCATCTTGGCGCCGAGATTGGTTTCCTGAGTGTGCTCCACACCTGGGGCCAGAATCTCCAGCATCACCCGCATATCCACTGCGTGATCCCGTCCGGTGGCCTCTCACCCGATCACCAACGCTGGGTGCATCCGCGCTATCCCTTCTTCCTGCCGGTGAAGGTGCTGAGCCGCGTATTTCGCGGCAAGTTCGTTGCCGGTCTCAAGCTCGCTTTCCGTGAGGGGAAACTGGTGTTCCCCGGAAGCCTGAAAGGGATCTGCGAACAGAAAGCCTTCCATGCTTTTCTGCGGCCGCTGTTCCGTCAGGATTGGGTGGTCTACGCCAAAAGACCCTTCGGAGGTCCCGAACATGTCCTCCATTACCTGGCCCGCTATACGCATCGGGTCGCCATCTCCAACCACCGGATCGTGAACCTTGCCGATGGCAAGGTCACTTTCCGCTGGAAAGACTATGCCCACAAGAGCAAGCAACGGCTGATGACGGTGACCGGTGAGGAATTTCTGCGGCGCTTCCTGCTCCACACCTTGCCTCGCGGCTTTGTGCGCATCCGCTTCTGTGGCTTCCTCGCCAACCGGCGCCGCCGCGAACTCTTGCCACTCTGCCGGCGGCTGCTGAAAGCCTGCCCCTTGACCGGTTCGACAACGCCGACAACCTCCGAGCCCAAAGTTTCATGCGGCTGGCTTTGCCCGCATTGCGGCGGCACGATGGCGCTTATCGAGAAGCTTACCCCTCAACAGATTCGCTGGAGATCTGTTGACCGGGAGAGCGTCCCTGACACGTCATAGCCGCCATCCATCCACGAAACATTCGCTTGCTTTGGCAGGCACCGTAGGCGTGTGTCCAGATCCTCTGGAAAACCCAAATGCGACGAGAAAGTCCACTCTCAGCAGGCCCAAACCGAGCTTTTTGCCGCCGCCACCGCCTGGGCCGAGGCAGATTCGGACTCTCTTCGTTCTCCGGGCGACCACGCCCGAGGCGTTCTGGCTGATTCAACACCCATAGCCCTGCCGCATCCGCCGCAAACGCGGGCGGCTTCCTTCAAACGTCTCTATCCGAAGTGACCCGGCGGTCTGGATTCCGCCGCTCCCCAGCACTCGCGCGCCGGGTCACTCCAGATAGAGTCCTAGCGTTTGAACGAAGCCGCCCGCGCGGCGGACGCTACGCGTGGTTGAAGGTAGTGGCAGCG
>JBEKKG010001117.1:0-2652 GCA_050010835.1 Planctomycetota bacterium | reverse complement strand
AAACTGCGCCGCTGCCCCGAACGCAGGGCGGTCGAACGGCTGGCGCATTCGAGCGGGGATTTCCGCGCTGCTTTCTGCGCGCTGCCCTATCTGCTTCAGCAGTTGAGCGTCTACGCCTATCAATCCTGGCTGTGGAACTCCATTGCCCGGAATCTGATTGCCCGCCGCTGCGCGCCGCTCGGCCCCGTCCTGGCGGCCAGCGACCCCTTCGGCGAGATGCTCTTCCCTGCCGCCGCAGCCGTGCCGGCTGAGATGGCCGGGCTGCAGCTTCCGCTGCTGGCGCGCAAAACTATCCTGGCCCCGCCGTGGCAGGAGGCTGCGGAAGAGGTATTGAAGGCCGAGGGGCTTGAGCTGGGCCAACTGCACATCGCCGGAGTGCGGCGGCCGTTTTTCGGCGAGGAACCACGTGCGCTTTTCTTCAGCGCGCTGGACTTCAAGCTCTGTCCCGCCGAACCGGACGAAGGTGCGCGGGGCCCAGGGCGAGTCAAGCGGCTGGTGAGTTTCGTTCTGCCGCGGGGCGCCTATGCCACGGTAGTGCTGCGGGCGCTGGGGCAGTAGAGATTTTAGATTTTGGATTTTGGATTTTGGATTTTGGATTGCGGCGAAGAAGTGGACGGTTAGTAGTACAGGGAACATGGATAAAGCAGCAAAATCCATTCTGTGCGCGCTGTGGCTGATCGTTCGTTGCAGCGCCTTTGCGGTCTGGGCTTGGGCAAGTCTTGCTGAGGAGCCGCCCGCGCAGCCGCGCGCGACTATCCCTGAGCCCAAGCCGATCACTCAGATCATGGGCAAGAACGTGCAGGGCTGGATCGCGTACCTCAAGCAACATGAGAATGAGCAGGAACGCAAACTGGCCATGTTCTGCCTCGTGGACTTTGGTCCTGCCGCCGCCGAGGCTGTCCCGGAGTTGCTGGAACTGTGCAAAGACGAACTCCAGACGGACACTCCGCGCTGGGCCGCGGAGACTTTGGGTTCCATTGGGCCGGCAGCGAAGGATGCGGTTGCGGTGCTGCTCGGCATGCTGAACAATCAGGCCTTGCCGGAGGCGCAACGCGCCGCGGCCTGCGCCGCTCTGGCGCGCATTGATCCTGAAGCAGCGCCCGTAAGGAAGGCCATCCTTAACGCCTTCCGCGACCCCCGGCCTGAGGTCCGCGCCGCCGCGATTGACGCCGCGGTAACTCTGGCGCCGGGCGATTCCGCCGCCCTCGAGGCGCTCTCCAAAGCGCTCTACAACGAGACGGATGCCGGCGCGGCAGCAGCCGCGTTGCGCTGCCTGGAGAAGGAAGGGCAGGACGTTCTCGCCAAAGCAGTGGAGCGGGGCGAAGCGGCCACGCGCGCCGCAGCCGCAGAGGCCCTGTCCCGCATGGGCAGCGCGGCCGCGGGCACGGTGCCCGCCCTGCTCAAGGCCGCGAAGCGTGAGAAGCAGGCCGAGGCCAGGGCCAGACTGCTCCTGGCTGCCGCGCGCCTCGCTCCCAAGGACGCCGCGGTGCTGGAGGCCCTGGTCGAGCGGATTGCTTCCGGCGAAGCCGGCACGGCCCCTTTGACCGGCGCAGCCGCAGGGCGATCCTCCGGGTCGCCCCTCGTAGCCGGCGCAACAATAGATGACGCACGGATTGGCGCAGCCGAAGCCAGTCTGCTGGCCGCCGCAGGCCCGGATGCAGTTCCAGCGCTGCGCGCCGGACTGCGCGCACCCGCTGCAGCCGCCCGTCTTCAGATCGTCAACATCCTCGCCAAACTGCCCCAGCCCGGCGCGGACGCCGTGGGCGACGTGCTCGCGCGCACTCAGGACAAAGACCGGGAGGTGCGTTTGGCCGCGTTAGGAGCACTGTCCGGCTTCGGGCCGGCCGCGGCGCAGACGCGCGAAGCACTGGCCGAACTGGGCCGCCAGGACCCGACCGTGCAGCGCGCCGCAGAACTGGCGGCGCTCAACGTCTCGCGCGCACCCCAGCAGGCGCGCTATCGCTCGGTTCTCGAGGCGCGCCCCGACGACGCAGTGCTGGCGGCCCTGAAAGACCCGCATCCCGAGGTCCGCCGGGAAGCTGCCGAGAGCCTGCGCACGCGCACGGCGGACGCGGGCCGCACTGCCGGCGCGCTCATTGACGCTCTGCGCGACGAGAAGCCCGAGGTCCGGGTTGCGGCGTCCTACAGCCTGGTCCGCTTCGGCAAGTACGCGCGTGTCGCCATGTCCACGTTCACGGAGTGGCTGGAGGCAGCGGCGCGGGCGGCCAAGCCGCATGCCTCTGCAGAAGAACTGACGGCGGACGAGCAGAAAGCAATGGCCCTGCCCAAGGCGGCGCTGGCCGTCCTGGCTGGCATGGGTGCGGAAGCCAAGCCGGCGCTGCCGGCGCTCGTCAGCACGGCTTTGTCCCCGCTGCCGGAGAACGATGCGGAACTCAGGGACTTGCTTGGCGCCGGCCTGCGCCTGATTGGCCCGGATGCGGCGCCGGACCTGATCAAGGAATTGAGAAGCCCGGACGTGGAGCGGCGCCGGCGCGCGGCGCAGGCACTGGCCTCGATGGGGCCGGTGGCAGCCACAGCCGCGCCGGATTTGATCGAGCTTTCCAAGAGCGCGGTGGACTCGGATGCATGGTCCGGCTTTGCCGGGTTGCAGGCCCTCGGGCCGGCGGTTTATGACGTGGCCGCGGCGTACCT
>JBEKKG010001116.1:0-2654 GCA_050010835.1 Planctomycetota bacterium | reverse complement strand
GCCGCTCGCCTTCGCGCAGCGCCTCGGCTATGCCCGTCATGAGCACGACGGCCAGGGCCATAAGCAGCGCGTAGACGGTCAGCACGGTGAGGGCGTAGCGGCCGTCCAACGGCTGGCTGGCCGCGTACGGCACCGCACCCACAGGACGGTGTTGCTCCCACCAACCCAGCCACTCGCCCACCACGAGGCCGGCCAACAACAGGTAGCCGAAGGCGGCATGGGCGTAGGCCGCGCGGCGGGCCAGCAAAGCCGCGGCGAGGATCACGTGCAGGAGATAGAACGCCTTGAAGGGCGATTCCGCGCCGCCGACGAGACGGATGAGGTACGTCAGCACCAGGAAGTCCAGCGTGATGGTCGCGTGGCTGATGGACTCCAACAGGCGGTAGCATTGGGCGGCCTGCTCCGGCCGCCGGCGGCCGCGCAACAGCCAGAAGACCGCCACATCGTACAGCCCCAGGAAGGCCGCGCAGCCGCAGAGCTGCAGAATGTCCAAGCCCCGGACGCCGACCACATAGGTGGCGAAGAGCGAACCGGCGACAATCGCCACCAGCACCAGCAAGCGCACCCAGGCGAATAGATAGAGGCGCTCGCCCAGGTGCAGATGGTGCCAAAGCAGCGCCAGCGTGCCGTCAGAATTGGTAGCCGGGTCAAGCTCGGTTCGAGTCATTGGGGCATCGGCCCTTTAAGTGAAGCCCTTCGTAATTGGTCGGCAGCGATTCGTCAACCGTAGTTCGGAACCGTGCAGTCACCGAGCCGCGCGCGTAAGCAAGCGATAACCGGGAGCGCTCCGTCGCCCGCTGGGGGAAGAATGGGGAGAATGACCCGCACCCTACGGCCGCGGCTCAGACTGGACGGTCACCGTAGTTCGGCTCTTCATTATTCCTGCGCGGCAACTATAATCGCGGCGCAGAGGAGAAAGACTCATGAGCTCACACTTGGTCTTCTGCCTGTGCGGCTGTGTCCTGGCCATTCTGCCCGCAGCCTTCGCGGCGGCGCCGGAGGTACTGCCGTTCAAGGCGCCTGAAAAACTTCCGGACGTGATGCAGCTTCCGCTGCCGTCGGACGTGCGCATGGCGGGCTACCTGGGTGTGCGCGTGGCCAATAGCGAGAAGAACCGGCTGCTGGACGTCAACGAGGAGGAACTGCTGGCCGGTTTCCGCAAGCGGCCCGGCAAGCAGGATTGGATCGGCGAACACGTGGGCAAGTTCCTGCATGCCGCGACACTGGCCTGGGTCAATACAGGAGACGACCAGTTGCGCGCCAAGATGGACCGCGTCGTCTCGGGGCTGCTCCAGACGCAGGAAGCGGACGGCTATCTGGGCACGTACGTGCCGCAAAAGCACTGGACAAGCTGGGATGTCTGGGTGCACAAGTATTGCCTGCTGGGGCTGCTCACCTACCACCAGTATACCGGCGACGCCGCGGCCCTGGAGACTTGCCGCAAGATCGGCGACTTGCTTATAAACACATTCGGTCCCGGCAAGAAGAGCATCATTTCCGCGGGCACGCACGTGGGCATGGCCGCGACCAGCGTGCTCGAACCGATGGTACTGCTCTATCGCCTCACGGGCGAGGAGCGTTACCTGGAATTCGCCAAGTACATTGTCGCGGCCTGGGATGAGCCGCACGGGCCGAAAGTGCTCAAGACCCTTACCGAAGTGAAGGCCGTCAACAAGACAGCCAACGGCAAAGCCTACGAGATGCTCTCCAACCTTGTCGGCCTGTGCGAACTGGCGCGCGCCACTGGGGACAAGACCTATCTGACGCCG
This sequence comes from Planctomycetota bacterium, assembly GCA_050010835.1. Taxonomy (GTDB): domain Bacteria; phylum Planctomycetota; class SZUA-567; order H5-PLA8; family H5-PLA8; genus JAPLOD01. The sequence continues at coordinate 885 of JBEKKG010001116.1, read as the reverse complement.
GCGCTCAACGCCTGGGAGGACGTGGTGGCGCATCAACTGTACATCACAGGCTCAGCCAGCCACGGCGAGCACTTCGGCGGCGACTACGACCTGCCTAACAATCAGCGGGCGAATATCGGCGAGACCTGCGTCACCACCACCTGGATCCAGCTCAACATGCAACTCCTGCGCCTGACCGGCGAGGCGCGCTTCGGCGACGAACTGGAGCGTTCGTATTACAACCATCTGGCCGGCGCGCAACGCCCCGATGGCGCCCAGTGGGCCTACTACACGCCGCTGACGGGCACGAAACGATGGACAGCCAGCGCGCGATTGACGCCTTTCTGCAATTCGGGATTGCTGCCTAGAAGATGGTGTGGAAGAGTGCGTACAGAAGTCCCGAGAGCACAGCCGCGGCCGGCAGCGTGAAGACCCACCCCGCCGCGATGTTGCGCACCGTGGAGAGATTCACTCCGCTTCCGTTGGCGGCCATCGTCCCAGCCACGCCGGAACTGAGAATATGCGTCGTCGAAACCGGCAAGCCCCACAGATTTGCGGCAAAGATCGTAACCATGGCGACCAACTCTGCGCTGGCGCCTTGGGCGTAGCTCAGGTGCTGTTTGCCAATTCGCTCGCCCACCGTCACAACGATTCTCTTCCAGCCCACCATGGTGCCCAGGCCGAGCGCCAGCGCGACAGCTACCTTTACCCAGTTGGGAATGTACTTGGTTGACTTGTCCAGGCTGCCCCTGTAGCTCTTGAGCGCTGCGCTTTCGGCAGGCGTGAAGGCAGGAGAGTTCTTCTTCGCCATTAGCCCCAGTGTTTCGCTGGCCACGTACATGTCGTTGCGGAGATTTGCCTGGTCCTGCGCCGGAACGGACTTCAGAGCCTTGTATGCGGCCACTT
>JBEKKG010001115.1:0-2659 GCA_050010835.1 Planctomycetota bacterium | reverse complement strand
CTGCGTGTTCACACCTGGGACCTCGAGAATGTAGGCCATAATCCATTTGCCGTCACGCTCGAAAACGGCAGTCAGTGCAATCTTCTCCACGTACTCTCCTCCCGCCACGTACAGCGCCGTTAAGCTGCGGCTTCATGTGCCGTGTGCCGCACCTTGCAACTCAACAAGTATTCTACCTCATGCTCTCTCGCAATCGAACACCAGCCCGATGGACCTCCGCACCGCGTCAAGCGTGGCCATGTTGCCGATGGAATCCGCCCAGGGCATGGCGGGCGCCTGGCGTGCGGCGATGTGTTCGGCTACATGGACAGCCTCGATGGCGTAGAGCGGCAGGCCGCCGGCGTCGCTCTTGATCTCGTTGACGCCGTTCTTGTTCTTGAGCACCAGCCGGCCTTCCCTGACCGGGCTGAACCACGGATAGGGCAGGTGCAGGCTGCCCTCCGAGCCGAAAATGGTCACGGTGTTTTCGACCGCCACCTGCGTGGCGCAGGTAATCGCCGCCACGGCGCCGGTGGGAAAGTAGAGCGCAATGGCGGCCAGCTCGTCCACGCGGCTGACCAGGCCGATTTTGGCCACGGCCTTGCTCTCGACGGGGTCGCAGCCCACGGCCCAGCGCGCCAGCGAAATGGGATAGCAGCCCACGTCCAGTATGCCGCCGCCCGCCATAGGATTGGACATGCGGATGTTCTTGTAGTTCTGGCCCATGTTGTAGTTGAAGTGGCCGTGGATCATGCGCACTTCGCCAATCGCGCCCTCGCGGATCAACTCGCGCAGCTTGAAGGCCTGCGGATGGCAGCGGTACACGAAAGCTTCCATCATGAACACATCCTGGGCCTTGACCACATCGAGGAACTCGTCGGCCTCGCGGCGGTTCACGGTCAGGGGTTTCTCGCAAAGAATGTGTTTCCCGGCCTGCGCGCACTTGATGCCCCATTCCTTGTGCAGGTGGTTTGGCAGGGAGATGTAAACGATCTGCACCGCGGGATCGGCGAGCAATTCCTGATACGAACCGTGGCAGCCCGCCTCAGGGATCTTGAATTCGGCGCCGAACTGCTTAGCCGGCTCCCGCGATCTGGAGCCAACGGCCACCAGTTTCTGCTCGGGCGCGGCCAGCAAGTCTCTGGCGAACTTGCGGGCGATGTTGCCCGTGCCCAGGATGCCCCAATTCAATGCGGTAATCATGTTGGTTCCTCTCTTGCTCCTGCATTACTCTTAGCGTCTTGGTGGTTCATCTCGGCTTTTGGATCGCAAACAAGTGCGTCTGGGACGCGATGTACAGGACCCCGTTGGCCACAATGGGCGTGCCGTAGATGGGCGCGTCCACATTCACTTTGCCGAGCACCTTCGGAGCACGGCCGGCGGACATGATGAAGGCGTCGCCGTCTTCGTTCCCAAAGTAGATTTTCCCGTCGGCGGACAGGATTGAACCCCAGATATGGGCGCCCGAGTGCTGGGTCCATTGCACCGCGCCGGTGTCGGCGTCCAAGCAGTGGATGAAGCCGGCGAAATCGGCTACGTAGAGCAGCCCGTCGTAAATCGAAACCGTGGACAAGCTGCGGCCCAGCTTGTCGTAAACCCAGAGCTTGCCCGTGGCGGTAATATCGCCCTGCTTGGTGGCGTCCAGGCAGGTGAGCGCCCCCACGCCTTCGTTCGCTTCGGGGTCCTGGCCCAGAGTGACGTACACACGGTCCTTGTAGAACACGGGCGTGGCGCAGATTTCGCTGAAGCCCTTGGGATCCTTGTAGGAGATGAAGCCCTGCGCATTTTTCTTGTAGGCCGCCGGGACGCAATCGGCCCACCAGAGGGCTTTGCCGGTCTCGGGATCGAGCGCGTACAGGCAGCCGTCGCCGCCGCCGAAATAGACTTGCTTCCGGCCGCGGATTTCGCCCAGGGACGGCGAGGACCACTGCCCGTGGAAGATGCGGCGCTTCAGGCCGCAGTCCGGCCGCGCGCCGGCGGCGAGGTTCAACTGGTCTTCCCACAGCACGGCCCCGCTCTGCTTGTCCACGGCGATAATGCTGGGGCTGAGGCACGCAGGCACGTTCGTGTCGCTCATGTCCGTGGCGTTGGAAGTGCAGCAGAAAACCTTCCCGCCGTCCACCAGCGGCGAGCAGTTCGCGGCGTTGTGGGGGAAAACGCCCAGCTCGCCAATCATGTCCAGCCGCCAGAGGATGTCGGCAAAGAGCGGGCTGACCGGGAGGTCTTTGAAATCCTCCGGCCCCCGGCCTTTGAGCTTGTCGGGGTCCAGAGCGTATTGCCCTTCGTTCTTGAAAGGCCCGTGGTTGCCGTTGGCGAGGCCGCGGGCATCGAGGCACAGCAGCTCGCAGCGGTTCGTGACCAGGTACACGCGCTCGCCGTCCACCGCGGGCGACGAACAGATGCCGATCTCCCTATAGTCGTTGGCATTGCCCGCCTTCAGTTTCGGCGCGGCCAGTTGCCAGAGGAACGCGCCGCTGGCCTCGTCGAAGCACAGCAGCACGCCGCGGTCGCCGCTGTCCTGCGGGCCGTTCGCCCCTGCGGCGATCTTGGGATCGCGCGGGCAGGCATTGTTCGTGCCGATGAACACCCTGCCCCCGGCGACCGTGGGGTTGCTGTAGGATTGCGAGCCGAGCTTGGCGATCCATTTCACGTTCCGGGCGGTGGCCGGGTCGAAGTCATT
>JBEKKG010001114.1:0-2659 GCA_050010835.1 Planctomycetota bacterium | reverse complement strand
TCTCAGGCTCGGGGAGGTGTACGTGGACGCCTATCCTTTCACGAGCGTGGCCGCCGCCGCCTTGGCTCTTGAATGCGGAGTGCCCACAGTGACTTGGGAGGGGAGCGAGTTCCGCTCGCGGATGACCGCGGGGCTGCTGCGGGATTTGCAGTTGCAGGACCTGATCGCCAGCAGCGAAAACGGCTACGTGGAAATCGCGGCTAAACTTGGCGCGGATCGCGGAATGCGGTTGCGCAAGCGGGAGGAACTGGCCTCCAGGCTGGCTCAGAAGCCGCGGTTCCTGGACAGCGGGTGGTACGCCAGGGAGTTGAGCGCGAGGATTGTGGAGCAGTTTCGGTAGGACAGGCTTTCCAGGCTGTCCGGACAGGCTAGTAGAACAGCCTTTCCAGGCTGTCCGGACAGGCTGGAAAGCCTGTCCTACCGCTGCGCCGGCGTGGGTGAAGAAAGGGCACATGCGAATCTATTTCTGTTTGCGGATGTGGGGCCAGGTTTACACGGACTTCTGGCTGAAGTTCGGCCTGCCCTCGCAGATGTCAGCGGGCAACCTGCCATACGCCGCGGCCCATGCGCAGTGCAAGTACCTGATCCTTACGAATGCCGAAGATATGCCGGCCATCCAGCGCACCCCTATTTGCAAAGCGCTTTCCGAACTGATGAGCCTGGGGGTCCAGGCGATTCCCGAAAACGTGCGGCAAAAAGAGAAGTACGATCTCATGTCCTGGTGTGACCGCACGTTCCTGGACTTTGGGACGCGGGACAGCGCGGTGCTCGTCGTGCTGGCGCCGGACGCCGTCTACTCGAACAGTTCATTCACCGCCATGTGCCAGGCCCTCGCGGCAGGCAAGAAGGCGGTGCTGGTCGGGTGTTCATTGCGCGCTTTGAACGAGACCTTCTTGCCTGCCGTATCGGACCTGTTGGCCGGCCGTCCGGCGGGAGCAGGGCTCGGTTCCCGCGAGCTGGTGTCGCTCTGTCTTCGCCACCTGCACCCGGCTAATGAAGTCTTCTTCTGGGATACTCGAGAACCGCTCAATTTTCCGGCCGGAACTTATTGGCGGGTGGGGGCCTCGGGCATTCTGTGCCGCGCCTATCGCTTCCTGCCCTTGGCCCTCGATCTGAGCACGCCTTTCAGGTGCCTGTCGGATTACATGGATGAGGACTGGACGCTGACGGTCAGTCCAGCCCCAAGGGACATGCACTTGGTAACGGATTCGGATGAGCTCTTCATCGCGGAGTTCGCGGAACGGTCGTATACGCTGGAGCGTGGTACAGGTCCAGCGCGTCCCCGCGACGTGGACTGGATAGGCGCACAAGCCCGCGAGATCTACAACATCCATCATTTCCATTTTTTCCGCCAGAACATACGCATCCATGCCGGGGAATTGCCGGCGGAATGGGAGGCCGTGGAGGGGCAGGCCAATCGCATTTGTGAGGACGTGCTGGCGCAGGTACGCACCCTGAGCGCCGTGGAAGCGCCGCCCCCTGCGCCGCCGGCTGTGGACAGCCAGGGTTTTCAGGCCTTAAGAGCGCTGGCGCAGGCTTATGCGTCGGATTTCGAAGCCCCCGGGGCCGCCACGACCTTGCGCGCCGCACGCCAGCGCTACGCCCAAATGCGTCTCAGTGCGCCGCTGACGCTGCCTGATGAGTCCATAGGACCGGAGCTCTGCGCCCTGCACAGCCTGCTGTTGTTGAGTGGTCTGCAGGACGAGCCGTTGGACGCTGCCGAGCAGCGGACGGTCCAGGAGATTCTCAGCCGGGCGCAAACGGCACAGGACACCAAGATCTTCCTCCGCGCACTGGAGCCGTTCATGCTGTATGTTCGTCCGCACCGGCATGAGTCGCGGCTGCCCCGGCACTGCATGATGTTCAACTGGCTGGACGGGTACTGGGAGTACCTGGTCTCCGCGCCGCCGCTGTTCCAGCAGGAAGGCGAAGCCCTGCAGTTCCTGGCACACTATCAGCACCATGTCCCGCTGATTGCCGACTTCCTGCACGTGCGGCCTGGCCACCCTTTCAAGCGGCGTGCCGCCACTGCCTTCCTGTACCATGCCAGTTTCTTGCCCTTGTACCCAACGGACGCCCCTTTAGACGACCTGGCTTCCCAGCGCGCGATGATCCTGGAGTGTGTGCTGCTGGGTTATCCCTTGGAGGCGCCGCTGGCGCCCAGACCCGCACCGGCGGGCGGGACGCCCGCGCTCCCAGCAGGCCGGGCTAAGATACGTCTCGGCGTCCTGTGTGAGAGATTCGGGGCGCAGTTCGAGACGTGCGCAGCGCTGCCGGCATTCGAACGCCTGGACCGCGAAAAATTCGAGATTCTCCTCTTCGCACTGCACTCCGACGGGGATGCGGCCGAAGCTTGCTGCCGCGACCGCGCCGACCGTCTCGCCCTGCTGCCTGCAACGCTCTTCGAACAAGTGCAGGCGCTTCGGGACGCCGATCTGGACGTGCTGCTGATCGGCTCCAACGCCGCCGGCGCCAATGACCGCATCGCACTGCTGGCGCTGCACCGTTTGGCCAGAGTGCAGTGGCTGACCGCCGCGACACCCATTGCGTCCGGCATGCGCCAGTGCACGGGACGAATCTCCGGAACACTGACGGAAGGTCCCGGATGTACCGCGGGCGTCCCGCCCGCAGGTGCCAAACTGGCAGAGCGCGAGGAAGA
>JBEKKG010001113.1:0-2661 GCA_050010835.1 Planctomycetota bacterium | reverse complement strand
ACGGACGAAGCAGGGTTCTTTGAGATGACCCAAAGCGGCCTGCTGGAAGTGCCCGATCCCTCAATGGCGCTGCTCGACCGCGAAGGCGCCGCCGACAAGGGCGCCGGTTCGGCCATCGGCGCGCTGTGTGAAGGCACGCGCGTGGTCCTGGTGGAACTCCAGGGCCTGACCGTGCCCGTGCCGGGCGGCGGCAGCCCGCGCCGCCGCGCCAGCGGAGTGGACGCGGGGCGGCTGGCCCAACTGCTGGCCGTGCTCGAAACCCGCGCCGGCGTGCCTTTCGGGACGCTGGATGTCTTCGCCAGCGCCGCTGGAGGCATCCGTGTGGACGAGCCGGCTGCGGACCTGCCTCTGGCTTTGGCCCTGGCCTCGATCGCCTTGAACCGCCCGGTGGGCGAGAGCCTCGTGGCCGCAGGCGAGGTGGGCCTGGGCGGCGAAATCCGCCCTGTGCCGCGGCTGGAAGCCCGCATTGCCGAAGCCCGGCGGCTGAACTTCAGCACCCTCCTGCTGCCCGCGCGCGGCCGGACGCACTTGCCGCCGCAAATTGAAGGCGCCAGGATTCTGCGCGCGCGCACGCTGCGCGAGGCGCTGGCGATGGCACTCGTCTGATTTGGGATTGCAGATTGCGGATTGTGGATTGTGGATTGAGAAGGACTTGAGGCTGATGCCGAAAGAGAAAGCGCTGATGTTCGTGTGGGACTTCCCCGCCCAGGACTTTCCGACGTGGAAAAAGCTCTGTGCCGAGGAGGACGACTTCAACACCTACGCCGAATACCAGGCTGCGCTGGCTGGGATCGAGCGGCTGATGAACAAGAGCGGCCAACAGGTGGTGCGGCTGAAGATACCCGTGTCCAAGTTCATGATCCTGCTCGCGCAGCGCGGCCTGGAGAACACCAGCGCCAACCGGGCGCAGTTGCTGAACGTGGTGGGGATGGAACAGCAGGGGAGCGTGAAGCAAGGGGATAAGGCGGCGAAGTGAAAAGGGGGGTGCGGGTAACTACGCGACGGCTAAGGCCTGGGCCTCTGCTTCTTTGCGCACGGCAGCGTTGACTTCCGATTCTATCTCTAGCAAGCGTTCAGTCTCCGCGTGGCTGCAGGGGATATGACCGGTTGTAGGAACAGAGGCCACCCCACCTCCTTTCCTCTCATGCAAGGGAGGAGAGTGAACGGGTACCGTTTCTCCTATTCGACATCCCAAACTTACGTCGTCATGCTCTGCCTCCGCAGGGAGCATTGGATCGAGGGCGCGGGCTTGTGCCAATGCGTTCTTGGCCAAAAATGGATTTCCCGTCTTGCAGTAACAACGGCGAAGAACAAGCCAACCAATCACCAGAGCTTTGACCCGGTACGGCCAAGACCTATCTGCCTCTAGCTCCTCGATAGCATTCTTAAGCACCCCCTCGAGTTTTCGCAACTCATTGAACGCATCCTGTCCCGTTCGGCTTTCTAAGTCCCCCTCGAAGAGCATCGCCGCAATAATCTTCAGATAAGGGTGGGCACCCAAGTCGGCCAAGATTCCCCGCGCTATCTGAATTGCCTCTTTCTTACTTCCGGCTTTTGCCAGAGCCACCATCAGGAGGATGCGGAAACGATAGAAGTCCGTGGGCGGCGCAACCTTGGCCGCGTATTCAAGAAAGAGCACTGCCGACTGAACATGTCTTAGAGCCTGGTAGCACCTCCATCGGAAGTAGGCAATCTGGTGGTCCTTCAGAAAGGTTGGCCCCTTTCGCAACAATGACAGCATCCGTTCTGGATTTTCTTTCTGAAATGCTTCTATGAAAGTGGCCTTCAACTGTTCCTGGCTTAGCTCAGTCTTCTCGAAAATCTCCTCCCCGGTCAACTGGTACAGGTCAGCGGACAAGCCGTGAATCCTGTTTTGCTCCTCTTTGCTGAGGTCGTACCAGGGTTTCTCACTTGCATCCGCGATGGCCTCGGCCTCCTCAGACTCGCCCTTTCCCAGCGCGTTGAGCAAGTGTAGTTCCCGAATGAGGCGCTCTTCCACGACAAAGTCCGGATTATCCATAAACAAAGGCTCTGCCATAACCCTGCCCTTATGCTTTCACTTCGTCCCATTTGTCCCTTGTGGCCGCCAACGCTCCTTGATATCCAGAAATGGGCATCACTTTGCCCGGCTCCACAAAGCCATGTTCATTATGCTTTGGATCCACACGGAACTCAAGTGCATCCGCTATTGGTCCAGAAACGAAAGGCCCTTGGCCCATCTTCCAGATTCGGCGATTCGTATCTTTGGACCTGGCATGCGGCAGGAAGCTCCTGTACATAACCGGGACTAACGCATCCGGGAGACCGTTAGGGTCCGCTACGACTGACATTCCCCCTGTGCCAGGATGAACATTGCCGTCCTGGTCTGGCTGAATGTCCTCGCCAACCCGCGCGCCTAGACACGAACTGGCCGCGCCGACCTTGGGCCGTCCATTTTCAACCTTCATCACCCGATAAATGAGCGGCATGACAATCTCCGTGAAGCGCGGGCCGAGCTTTACCCCGGCCCGCGCGCCGTTCAATCGAAAGTCGAAAATCCAAAATCACTTGTTCCCCGTCGCCAGCCCCTTGCCGTCCAGGAACGTGTAGCTGTCCCGCACCGCCTCGATCATGTCCGTGGCGCAGTCGTCCAGTTCCACGATGAGGAACTCCACGGCGGAC